>NZ_RAWD01000019.1:0-57305 GCF_003612065.1 Corallococcus sp. CA047B | reverse complement strand
CCCCCACCCCCACCGCCGTGCTGTCACCCAACGAGACGTAGTTGACGCTCATTGCTGCTCGCTCACCTCAGGGAATCTTCAGCGCACGCAAGAGCCGCCCGCCGCCGGGACCGGCCACGCGCAGCAGCAGGGTGCTGCCCGCAGGCGCGGCGCGGATGACCGCGGCCAGTTCCTTCGCGCTCGCGATGGGCTTGCGGTTCGCCTCCACCACCAGCATGCCCGGGGACAGCTGCGCGCGGTCCGCGGGCGAGCCGGGGATGATGTCGGTGATGAGCGCTCCGGAGCGCTCCGTGAAGCCCGCCTGGGACGCGGTGCGCGCATCCAGGTCCTGCAGGGACACGCCCACGCGGCGCGAGGTGTCCTGCTCCTCGGCGGCCTCGGGCTTCTTCTTGGACATGCCCTCCAGGTCCGGCCGGGTGCCCATCGTGACCTTCACGTCCTGGGCCTTGCCGTCGCGGTAGAGGCTGAGCGTGGTGACGCTGTTGGGCTTCTTGAGCGCCACCGTGCGGGTCAGCTCGCTGTCGGAGCGCACCTTCTGCCCGTCCACGGCGACCACGACGTCGTCCGCCTTGAGCCCCGCCTTCGCCGCGGGGGAGCCGGGATTGATCTGCGTGAGGATGGCGCCCTCGTTCACCGGCAGCTTCAGCGCCTGCGCCAGGTCGCGCGTGAGGGGCTGGATGCCCACGCCCAGCCAGCCGCGCGTGACGGAGCCGCTCTTCTCCAACTGCGGCAGGAGCGCCTTGATGAGGTTGCTGGGCACGGAGAAGCCGATGCCCGTGCCCCCGCCGACGATGGCGGTGTTGATGCCCACCACCTCGCCCTTCATGTTGAACAGCGGGCCGCCGGAGTTGCCGGGGTTGATGGCCGCGTCCGTCTGGAGGAAGTCGTCGTACACGCTGGCGCCGATTTCGCGGGCCCGCGCGGACAGGATGCCCACGCTGACGCTGGAGGCGAGCCCGAACGGGTTGCCGATGGCCAGCACCCAGTCGCCCACGCGCACCGCGTCCGAGTCCCCCAGCTTCACGGTGGGCAGCTGATCCACCTTCTCCTTGATCTTCACCACGGCCACATCGGTGAGCGGGTCGCGCCCCACCACCTCGCCGGTGAACGAACGGCCGTCGTCCAGGCGGATGGTGATGGTGACCGCGTCCGCGATGACGTGGTTGTTGGTGAGCACCAGGCCCTTGGGGTCGATGATGAAGCCGGACCCGGCGCCCTGGCGGACCTGCTCCCGCTCACTGCGACCGCCGCCCCTCCCACCGTTTCCACCGAAGAAGCGGTCGAAGAGCGGATTGTCCTCCATGCCCTCCGGCACTTCGGGACGGGCCTGCACGTCCACGTTCACGACGGCGGACTTCACCGAGTCCACCAGCGGGGCCAGCGAGGCCAGCGACTGGGCCTCGCGCGTGGCGGGCTGGAGGTTGCCGGCCTGTCCGGAAGCCGCCTGCTGCGTCTGTGGTGCGGCGGGCTTGGGCGCCGGAGCCTGCGCGAGGGCGAGCGTGGGCGACGCCAGCACCAGCACGGCGGCCACGAGCTTGCGACGGAACGGAAGGAGCGTGTGGGTCATGGATTCCTTCAAGCTAAAGCGGAAACGAGTCCCCGCAACCGGAACGACATCGTCCGCCTGCGGGAGGTGAACTCCCGGCCAGCCCGCCTGTTCCCGAAGCGCTCAACCAGGCCGGTACACCCGGTAGTCCAGCTCAGGGAACAGGTTGTCGCGGCCCTCCACGTGGGACAGCCACGCTTCGTCGACGGTGCCCGCGCGCACCTGATCGTGCAGGCGCAGGAAGCGCTGCAGGTGCTCCTTCGTCCGGCGGACGGCGTAGTCCACCATGGTGCCGGTCTTCATGATGAAGGCCCAGTCGGAGGACTGCGCCAGCAGCAGCTCGCGCGCGGCCTGGTTCAGCGCCCGGCGCGGCAGGGATGAAGCGTCAGGGAAGTCCCGCGCCAGCTCCACCATCTGCTTCGCGCAGTGGTCCAGGTGCCGGTAGATCCAGTCGTTGCTTCCGTCCAACCACATGTTGGCGTAACCGCCCGCGCCCCAGGAGGACAGGGGCGGCGTGGCCACCTGGTTCTCCGGGTGCGCGCGCAGGTCGTCCAGCGGGCTGATGAGGTCGAACTTCCGGGGCTCGCGCGCGGCCTGACGGATGAGCGCTTCGATGAAGTGGGGACCTTCGAACCACCAGTGACCGAACAGCTCCGCGTCGTAGGGCGCGACGACCACGGGCTTGCGGCCGCCCATGCGCGAGGCGAGGTATTCGAACTGGCGCTCGCGGTTGAAGAGGAAGTTGCCGGCGTGCACCCCAGCGCGCTCGCGGGCGGCGGCCGGATCATAGGGCTGCTTGTCGTTCGTCTTGCCGGTGATGCGGAAGTACTTGAAGCCGGTGTTCTTGCGGTCGCCGGTGGGCTGGACGAAGGGCCGGATGTAGTCCTGGTCCAGGTCCCAGCCGATGTCCCGGTAGAACTCGCGGTAGACGGGGTCGCCCGGGTAGCCGTGCTCGGTGCTCCACACCTGCTGGCTGCTCTCCGGGTCGCGTGCGAAGGCGGCGACGCCCGGCTCGGTGAAGATGGGGGCGTAGGGGCCGTGCAGCGGGCGGGGCGTGGCGTCGGTGAGCGCGTGCGTGTCGACGAAGAAGTAGCGGATGCGCTCGGCGGAGAGGACGCGCTCCAGGCCCGGGTAGTAGCCGCACTCGGCCAGCCAGATGCCCGCGGGGTCGCGGCCGAAGTTCTGGCGGTAGTGGTTCGCCGCCACCGTCACCTGGGCGCGCACGGCCTCGGGCGTCTGCTGCATCAGCGGCAGGAAGCCGTGGGTGGCGTTGCAGGTGAGGATCTCCAAGTGGCCTGCGTCCTGGAGTCTGCGGAACGCGGCGACGAGGTCACGGCGGTAGTGGTTGTTGTACGCGAGGCGCAGCGATTCGAAGTGGTCGCGGTGGAAGACGGCCAGCGGGTGGAACGAGGCGTCGTGACGGGTGCGGTGCACCTCACGGGCGCCCAGCTCGCAGAGCAGGTCCAGGCGCCGGGCGTAGCGCTCGCGCAGCAGGTCGTCGTTGAGCATCGTGACGAGCGTGGGCGAGAGCGTCATCGTCACCCGGAAGGGGACGCGCTCCTCGACCAGCGTGTCGAACACGCGCAGCAGCGGCAGGTACGTCTCCGAGATGGCTTCGTAGAGCCAGTCCTCCTCGAGGAAGTCCTCGTACTCGGGGTGGCGGACGAAGGGGAGATGTGCGTGGAGGACCAGCGCGAGGGAGCCCAGGCTCATAGGTCAGTCGAGGAGGCCGTGCGGGTTCACGAACGTCCACGGCGCGAAGAGCGCCGGGACTTGGAGTTGGAGGACTTGGAGCCCGGGGATGAAGGCTCAGGAGGCGCGGGCTTCGCGGGCGCGGAAGGTTGAGCGGGTGCGGCCTCCGTCCGGGCCGTTTCGGTCCGAGGCGCGGCGGCCTTCGCGGACGGAGTGCCAGGCACCGCGGGAGCGGCGGTCTTCGACGGCGGTGCGGGCGGAGGCGAAGACGCTTCGGCCTTCGCGGGCGGAGTGCTGGGTGCGACCGTCGAGGGCGCTGCCTTCGATGCCACGGCAGCCGCCTCCGTGGACGGAGAGCCACTCAAAGGCGCAGGAGCCGGAGCAGCCACCTGCGACGCCTCGCCAGATGCTCTCGCCTTGTCCAGGGCTCGCTGTTCGGACGCGGACAGACCGCGCGCCACGCTCAGGGCCCACGGATCCCTGGAAGCCTCCGGCGCAGAAGCGCGCGACGGCTCCGGAGAAACCACCCCTTGCGAACGTGAATCCGACGCGGAGGGTTTCCCCACGGAGACGGGCAACGAAGGCGCACGCGAGCCATTCCCCACGCCACGGCCATTCACGGGAAGTGGCGCCGAAGGACCCTTCGCGGGAGGCGCGCCAGCGGGTGCACGCGAATCATCCAGGGAGCGCGCATCCGATGCCCCGGCCGCGCGCGGCACCGTCGGGTGCTGCTGCCCCGAAGCGCCCTCCGTCCCCAGATACCGCTGATCCGACGCGCCAGCCGCACGCGGCACCGTCAGGTACTGCTGATCCGAAGCCCCCTGCGCACGCTCCGGGGACAGATACCGCTGATCCGACGCGCCAGCCGCACGCGGCACCGTCAGGTACTGCTGATCCGAAGCCCCGGGTACCGGCGACACCGTGAGGTAGCGCTGATCCGAAGCACCCGGCGCACGCGGCACGTCGATGTACTTCTGGTCGGACGCGCCCTGCCCTCCCGCGCCTTCCACGTAGCGCTGATCCGAAGCGCCAGCGGCACGGGAAGCAACCTCCAGATAGCGGTACTCCGACACACCGCCCGGAAGCAGTGCCTGCCCATACCGTTGATCCGAAGCACCCGGCGCGCGCGGCACTTCCAGATACCGATGGCCCACCGCGCCCCCGGTCTGCTCGTAGCGCTGATCCGAAGCTCCCGGCGCGCGTTCCACCGACAGATAGCGCTGATCCGAAGCACCCGGTGCCCGCGGCGGAGCCAGGGGAGCAAGCTCCACAGTTCCCGCTTCATACCGCTGGTCCGAAGCACCCGGCGCCCGGGGAGCACCCTCCAGATAGGCCGCCTCCCCATAGCGCTGATCCGAAGCGCCCGGGGCCCGCACACGGTGCACTTCCGGAACATCGCGCACGCCCGCGCTGCCCGGCAGCGTCACCCGGCGCCACGTCACGTACTCGCGCTCCTGCGGCTCCGGAGCGCGCGAGGCCACCACCGGCACGGGCTCCTCACGCTGGCGGTTCACGACGGGCGGGGGCGGATTGCGCAGGAACCGGATGGACGTGTCCGACGACGGTCCCGCCGGCGGCAGCGTCGCCCGGTTCGACGAATGTCCGATGCGGCGCGAACGGCCATCCGTGCCGACGAAGTGCGCCTCCACCCGGAACGTGCGCCCGGGGGACATGTCCCGCAGGTAGAAGCTGCGCGACTCCAGCGCGAAGTCCACCTCGCGCGCCACACCCTCCCCGTCGAACACCTTCAGCACCGCGCGCGGCGACGGCAGGCCATCGAGCGCCCGCTGCATGCTGGCGTCACTGAAGTCCCAGAACACGAAGAGCGTGTGCGGATCGCGCGCGAGCAGCACCATCGCGTCGTCCTGGTAGTCCAGGGGCAGCTCGGTCAGGTGCTCCTGCCGCTCGGGCGTCGCGTCCGCGGGGGGCAGGCGCGGCGCCTGCTCCTCCAACAGATGATGGCGGCGCGCCTCGGCCTGCCCCGCGATCTTCGTCACGAAGAACCCCTCCACCAGGGGCTCGGCGGCATGCGGAGGCTCGCTCGCGGGCACGGCGACCGCTCCGGCGGCGGCAGTGTGCGCCCCCTCTGCATTCGGCGCGCTCGACGGACGCGGCGTGGGCGCGTCGGGGAACGACGGCAGCGTGTCCTCGTCGTCCGGGTCCCTGCGCGACTTGCCGCGCGCGGGGAAAGTCACCACCCGCGCCGGCCGTGTCCGGGGTCCGCCCGAAGGCTCGGTGATGGGTTCCGAGGAAAGTTCTCGTGCCTGTGCTTCCTGGGCATCCGACGCCTCCGGAGGCGGCAGGGGAACGGACCCGGGCTTCGCGCCCCGCGCCGGACCGGAATCCGGCTGTCCGGAATCCAGCGTGCGCTCTTCCCCGCCCACGTCACCGGAGCCCCGCTGGGACACGTTCAGTCCCGCCAGGCGCGCGAGCCGCCCCAGGGCGGGAACACGCTCGGCGAGCGCGCTGACGAACTCACGCCCTCGGGACGCGCCGGACCGCTCCCGGAGGTATTTCCGGGCCAGTTCGCGCAGGTAGCTCAAGGTGACGCCCTTCCGCTCATCCATGGACACCCCGCCTCGTTATGTCGCGGCATACAGGGGGTCAACGCATCCGTCACGGGATGTGTTTGTCTGCCGACCCCGTACTTCTTCCTTCACGACCGATGACACCTTCCCCTTGTCCAAGTATCCTGCGACCGCTTGAGTGACCTGCCCAGACTTCTCCTGTGCAGCTTCGACGTCATCCCCGGCCCGTCTGGCTCCTCACGCCGACTGACCGAGTATCTGAAGGCGTTGCCTGACCGCTTCTCCGTGGTGGTGCTGTCGGCGAAGACGCCCGACCACTCCCATATCGAGAAGTACCAGGGCGCCCGGCTGCTTCGCGTCCCGGTAGGCTCCGGCGACCTGGCCTCGCGCATCCAATCCTTCGAGCGGGCCGTGCGTCGGCAGCTGGAGAGCGAGGACTACGCCCTCGCCCACTTCACGGACCCCTTCGGCGGCTACGCGCTCTGCGAGCTGAAGGCGGACTACGGCTACCGCCTCATCTATGAGGCGCAGACCTTCCCCTCGCAGGAGCTGCGCTACACCCATCCCCAGACGGATGGGGACCGCCGCTTCCTGTCGAAGATCCGCCGGCAGGAGCTCTTCTGCCTGATGAACGCGGACCTCGTCGTCACCGGTTCGCAGACGACGCGCGGGTACATCCAGGGGCTGGGCGCCGCGGAGGACCAGCTGCGCATGCTGCGCGCGCCCGTGGACCTGAAGCCCTATGACCCGGAGGTGCTCGGCGCCCCGGACGGCACGCCCCTGAGGATGATGTACCTGGGCAGCCACGTCGGCTGGCAGGGCCTGCCCACCCTCCTGAGGGCCACGGCGCTCGCCGCCCAGCAGGTGGACGTGCGCCTGACGCTCGTGGGCGCGCACCATCCCGACTGGAAGCCCCACCTGGACGACCTGGTCAAGGACCTGGGACTCAAGGAGAAGGTCGACTTCCAGCCGCCCGTCGTCCACGACGATCTCTTCAAGGTGCTGGCCCTGGCGGACGTGGGCGTGCTGCCCATGGACGACTCGGAGCGCAACCGGGTCCAGGGCGGACCGCTGGCCAAGGTCTCCGAGTACATGGCCGCCGGCCGGCCCGTCATCGCCGCGGACCTGCCCGTCACCCGCGAGCTCATCCCCCAGGATGCGGCCGTCTTCTTCCCGCCCGGGGACAGCCGCGCGCTCTCCGAACGCATCGTGGAGCTGGCGCGCGACGTGCCCCGCCGCGTGGCGCTGGGCCGGGCCGGTCGTGCGCACGCGGAGAAGGTGCTGGACGCGGGCCTCATCCGGGGCCAGCTGCTGGACCTCTATGATTCGCTCCTGAAGAACCGCGGAAACCTGCCCGTGGGCGCCGCCAACGAGCCGCCCGACGTCACCATGACGGGCACGCCCACCAACCGGCTCGCGAACCTGGGCATGCCGGAGTCCTCCAAGCCCGCGCCCGTGCCCAAGCCGCCCGCGAAGCCCGCCGCGCCGGACACCGCGCCCGAAGCCTCGGCCCCGGAACCGGCGGCGAACAAGGAAGGCGCCGAGGACCTGCCCCTGGTGATGGGCATGGCCCTGGAGGAAGGGCTCGACACGCGGCTCGTGAAGACCGAGCCCGACATGCGCCCGGATGAAGTCCCCATGGTCCTGGGCCTGCCGCTGCGTGAGCGCGCGCCCGCTTCAGCGCCTGCGCGGACCGAAGCCCCGGCGTCGGTCGACAGTGGGAGCGACACCGCCAGGACCACCCTCCCGGCCGCCCCGACGAAGGAGGAACCGGAGCCCCTGGGCGGTCGCCGGGGCGAGCCGGGTCCGCCGACGGAGCTGGTGACGAGCTTCTCCGCCAAGGCGCTCTCCTCCCGGGACTCGACCCTGGACACGTCCTCCAGGGACGCTGGCAATGCCGACACCGCCCCTCGCGGGCAGGGCGACGACGCGGCCCACTCCGGACCGACGCCCGTCGTGCGCCGCTCGGCCCTTGACGATGAGGGCGAAGCGCCGGCCCCCACGCCCATCGTGCGTCGGCCGGCCCCGGCAGAGGACGAAGAGAAGGCGCCCACGCCCATCGTGCGCCGGCCCTCCTCGCTCGCCTCCGAGGACGAAGAGAAGGCGCCCACGCCCATCGTCCGTCGCTCCGGCGTCACCCGGGAGGAGGAGTCTCCCGCCCCGACGCCCATCGTTCGCAGGTCCTCGGTGCTGGTGGAGGACTTCCCGGAGCCACCGGCTCCCACGCCCATCGTGCCCATGCGCTCCGTGATGAACGCGGGGCGGAGCACGAATGCCGGGCGCTCCGATTCGAAACCCCCGCGCCTGGCCTTCACCGGCGAGCCGCCCTCCGCCGCCACCGAACCTTCCCGCTCTCCTCCCCTTCCTTCCATGGCCGACGCGGACAAACCGCCCATCCGTGGCGGCCTCGCCGCTGATCCAGGCCGTCCCGCCTCCCCTCGCACGCCGCCGCCGGTGCTGTCGGAATCCGACAAGCCGCCCATCCGGGGCGGAGGCCTCGCGGGTGACGCGGACAAGCCGCCCATCCGGGGGGGAGGCCTCGGGCTCGACGCGGACCGCCCCCCGCAGCTGCCGCCCCGGGCCGTCTCACCGCCGCCCGTTCCGCGCCAGGGGCCGCCACCCCGGCTGATGCCGTCGTCTCCGGAGGGACAGGCCCGCTCGGGGCCGCCCGTCCTGAAGCCCTCCTCGCCCGCCTCCGCGGACGACGAACCGGAGGAGATCGCCGCCGACGAGGCCGAGTCCCTCGACGACGACGGCAGCACCACCCCGTCCAACGCCCGCGCGGCGCTGGACGAGCCGGAGGAGATCAGCAGCGACGAGGTCCACGACGCGGACTCGCTCGCCCTGGAGGCCGCGGACGCGGAGGACGCCGAAGCCGCGGTGAGCGAAGAGCCTCCGCCGGCGCCGCCCGGATCCACCCTCAACCCGTGGTTCGCCCAGCTGGCGCACGGGTACTGTCCGCCTGAAGGAGCCCAGTTCGCCCGGCACACCCCTCCCACCAACTTCCCGGGGAGGGATCCGGAGGCTGGAACGCCCCCACCTGTCGGCCAGGGAGCGGTTCGCAACAAGAACACGTGAGGCAAGCGACCGAGCGCCGCTCGGAAACTTCCCAAGCCTTGCGCCCGCCGAATAGGATGTGGCGGTTTTCACTGCACTTTTTGCTGGGTGAAGGGCTTCATGGAGCGTCGCGTCCTCATCGTCGAAAGCCAGAACGACTTCGCACTCAGCATGGCCTCCGTGCTCAAGAGCGCGGGCTACAACACGGCCATGGCCACCACTGCGTCAGATGCGCAGCGGGAGCTGGAGAAACGCCGACCCGACCTGGTCGTCGTGCGCGCGGAGCTGCCGGACCAGTCCGGCTTCGCCCTCTGTGGTCAGATCAAGAAGGGCAAGTGGGGCCAGAACCTCAAGGTCCTCCTGCTGTCCTCCGACTCGGGCGTGGAGGGGCTGAACAAACACCGTGAAACGCCCGCCGCCGCGGACGGCTACCTCGTCATCCCCTTCGAGATGGGGGAGCTCGCCTCGATGAGCGCGGGCATCGTCCCGCCCGGCACCGACGAAACGGACGCGGACCTGGACGCGGCCCTCTCCGGCGCCCCGCGTGAGGCCCCGCCGCCCATGCCCGGCGTGCGCACCGGCGCCCCGCCCAAGCTGCCCAAGCGCGAGCGCCGCAGCGCCATGACGGACGAGGACAAGTCCTTCATGGACCGCGCCTTCTCCTCCATCGCGGACCGCAAGGCGGAGCTGCTGGCGGAGTCGCGTCAGCTCAAGCGCCCGCCCCCGCGCCGTGAATTGATGGGCACGCCCGAGGGGAAGATTCAAATCCTCCGGGACGAGCTGAAGACACGCGAAGCGCAGCTCGCGCGCCTGTCCGAAATCTGGAGCGTCCGCGAGCGGGAGCTGCTGTCCGTCGAGGACCGGCTCCACGAGAAGGACGTGGAGCTGCAGGGCCTGAAGATGCAGGTGGATGACCTGCTGCGGCGCTTCAACGACGCCCAGCAGTCCATCGTCCAGAAGGAGCGCGAGCACGGCGCCACCGTGGACGACCTGCTCCTGCAGAAGTTCTCCTCGGAGAAGGACCTCATCGAGGTCGTCGCCTCCAAGGAAAAGGACATCAACGTCCTGCGCAAGGAGGTCAACCTCCGCGACGAGGAGCTGTCCCGCCGTGGCGCCGACCTGGAAGGCTGGCGCAACGAGTTCGACAAGCTGGAGAAGCACCTCGGCGTCGTCACGCTGGAGTTCGAGGTCAAGGAGCAGAAGCTCCAGGACACGGTCCGCGCCAACGAGGCGGACATCCTCCAGCTGCGCGAGCGCGGCGACCAGTTCGAGTCGGAGCTGGGCCGCACCGTCAGCGAGCGCGACCAGCGCTACGCCGAGCTGGACGGCGAGATCCAGGCCCTCCAGGAGCGGCTGACCCAGACCGAGCAGGAGCGCGACGCCACCGTGCGCGGCCTGGAGGCCCGGTCCACCACCGCGGAAGAGCACGCCAGCCGCTCCGACGCGGAGATCGAACGCCTCAACGCCGAGCGTGCCGCGCTGGAGCAGCGCCTCACGCAGCAGGTGGCGGACCTGGAGTCGGACATCGCGCGCGTCACCGGCGAGCGCGACCAGCTCAAGCTGGACAAGGACGAACAGGAAGCGGACCTCACCCAGCGCGTGGAGGAGCGCGACGCGAAGCTCGCCTCGCTCGACCGCGAGCTGCAGGAGGCCATCGCCCGCAACGAGAACAGCGAGGCGGAGCTCAACGCCACCATCCAGCAGCACCGCGAGCGCATCGGTGAGCTGGAGGGCGAAGTCGAGGCCGTCAAGACGCACCTGGAGGACCGCGAGTCGGAGCTGAACGCCGAAATCCAGGCGCTCCAGCAGGCCAAGGACGCGCTGGAGCAGGACCTCACCAGCCAGCTGGAGAACCTGCGCTCTGAGAAGGACGCCCTGGAGGCGGACCTCAAGGGCCAGATCCAGGCGCTCAGCGAGCAGCTGGACTCCGCCCAGCAGCAGGGCGAACAGCTCTCCGCGCGCGTGGCGTCGCTGGAAGACACCGTCGCCCAGCGCGACAGCAGCATCGAGGGCCTGCAGTCGGACGTGGCCGAGCGCGACTCGCGCATCTCCGAGCTGACCGGGAACCTGGAGGCGACGAGCCAGCAGCTCACGGAGACGCAGGGCACCCTCTCCAGCACCGAAGCCACCCTCGCGGAGACGCGCGGCGAGCTGGAGGCGACGAGCCAGCAGCTCTCCGAGACGCAGACGACGCTCTCCACCACGGAGGGCACGCTCGCGGAGACGCGCGGCGAGCTGGAGGCGACGAGCCAGCAGCTCTCCGAGACCCAGACGCGCCTGACGCAGACCGAGGAGACCCTCGCCTCCACGCGCGGCGAGCTGGAGGCCACCAGCCAGACGCTGGCGACCACCGAGGACACCCTCGCGCGGACCCAGGACACGCTGGCGCGCACGGAGGCCACCCTCGCGGACACGCAGGGCACGCTCTCCAGCACCGAAGGCACGCTCGCGGAGACGCGCGGCGAGCTGGAGGCGACGAGCCAGACGCTGTCCGACACCCAGTCCCGACTCGCGCAGACGGAGGAGACGCTCTCCACCACGCGCGGCGAACTGGAGGCCACCAGCCAGACGCTGTCCGACACGCAGGGCACGCTCTCCAGCACCGAAGGCACGCTGTCGGAGACGCGCGGCGAGCTGGAAGCCACCAGCCAGACCCTGTCCGACACGCAGACGCGGCTTGCGCAGACGGAGGAGACGCTCGCCTCCACCCAGGGCGAACTGGAGGCGACCAGCCAGACCCTGACGCGCACCGAGGCGACCCTCGCGGACACGCAGGGCACGCTGGCGCGCACCGAGGCGACCCTCGCGGACACGCAGGCCACGCTCTCCAGCACCGAGGGCACGCTGGCGGAGACGCGCGGCGAGCTGGAGGCGACGAGCCAGACGCTCACGCAGACCCAGGAGTCCCTGGAGTCGACGCGCGCGGAGCTGGCCAAGACGACCACGCACCGCGACGAGCTGGACGCGGAGCTGAACGAAACGCGCGACATCCTCCAGGAGACCAACGGTCTCCTCGCCCGCACCACGCAGGAGCGCGACACGCGCATCGCGGAGCTGCAGGCGCTCGGCGAGGCGAAGGATTCGCTGGAGCAGGACCTCACCGGCCAGATTGGCCAGCTGCGCGCGGACCTGTCCGAGACGCAGGGCCTGTATGAGGCCGAGCGCGGCGCGCACGCGACGCTCGCGCAGGAGACCACGGCCCAGATCGCCGCCCTCACCGGCGAGCGCGACGGGCTGACGCAGGAGCTGAACGCCACGTCGCAGCAGCTGGCCGACACCCAGGCCCAGCTCACCGACACCCGGGACGTCCTCGCCCGCGAGGAGCAGGCCCACGCGAAGACGCGCCAGCAGGCCGCCGCTACCCAGGCGGAGCTGGAGCGCCAGCTCGCGGACTCGCAGGCGAACGGAGAAGAGCTGGCCGAACAGCTCATCGTCACCAAGCACGAGCTGGGCGCGCGCGTGGCGGAAGTCACGCAGCTGTCCTCCAAGCTCGCGCAGACCGAGGACGCGCGGCACGACCTGGACGACCGCCTCCAGACGCTCACGCACGAGTCCCAGCGTCGCGAGGAGCTGCTCCAGAACGAGGTCGACACCAAGGGCAAGGAGCTGTCGGACACGCTGCGCAAGCTCACCCACGTGACGCAGGAGAAGATGCGTCAGGCGGAGGTGCTCAACCGCGAGGTCGCCACCCGCACCGACCAGGTGAAGGCGCTCGAAGGCCAGCTGCAGACCCAGGCCGCCGAAGCCAAGAAGCAGGCGGACGCGCTGGGCCAGCAGCTCAACGCCGTGTCCAGCGACCTGGACGGGGCGCGCAAGGCCATCGCCGAGCGCGACTCGCAGCTCCAGCAGGCCGGCCAGTCCCAGCAGAAGCTCGCCAGCGAGCGCGACGGACTCGCCGGACAGCTCCAGCAGACCCAGGCGCAGGCCCAGGCCCAGGCGCAGCAGGCCCAGGCCGCCGCCGCCGCCCAGAAGAAGCAGGCCGACGAACTGGCCGCGAAGCTGGCCAAGGCGGAGCAGACCATCGCGCAGCTCGGCCAGGACGCCCAGAAGGCCGCGGCCGACACGGACGCGAAGCTCAAGGACGCCCAGGCCCAGCTCCAGGCCCGCACCAAGAAGGCCCAGGACCTGGAGCTCGCGCTGGAGAACGCCACGAGCGCCCGGAGCCGCGCGGAGAAGGAGCTCACCGCCCGCGTCACCGCCGCCGAAACCAAGGCCAACGAGTCCGCCGCCCGTCTCGCCACCGCGCAGAAGGAGCGCAAGGACCTGGAAGCGCGTCAGCTCAAGGAGCTGGACGACCTCAACGCCAAGCAGAAGGCGGAGCTGGAGCGTCGCGAGGCCATCAAGGCCCAGGAAGTCGCCCGCCTCCAGACGTCCGTCCAGGAGAAGAGCAAGGCGCTCAAGGTCGCCGAGCTGGAGCTGGCCCGCTACAAGAGCAAGGCCCCTGCCCCGGCCGCCGCCGCTCCCGCCACCAAGCCCCCGGTGGACGAACACCTGGCCGTGACGGCCCAGGCGAACCCCGTCATCCCGGCCGCCGCCAAGCCCCCCGCGAAGGCCGCCGCCAAGCCGGCCGCGAAGAAGGCCGCCCCGGCACCGGCGCAGCCCCTGGCCGATGACGAAGACGCCCCGGAGCGCACCATGGTGATGCAGCTGCCCACCGCCCCCGAGGGCGAGGACGACTGGACGGCGCTCGTCGACGAACTCGACAAGTAGCCCTCCGCCGTCCCCTGGAAATGACGAGGGCCCGCGCACTCTTTCGGAGTGCCGGGCCCTTCGTGCGTCATCTCAGGTCGGTGACTCGGTGCGACGAGCGCCGCGCTAAAGGGCTGTGACGGCCTTCGCCTCGCGCAGCAGGTCACGGAAGTGCAGCGACCCCACCACGTCCCGCACCGACACCGGCCGGCCTTCGTCCCGGGCCTGCGCCTGCGCCATGCGCCAGCGCTCCACCAGCGTCCGCGTCGCGATGTACGCCATCACCAGGGGGATGCCGCCCGGCATCACCACCACCACCACCGCCATCGCCAGTTTCAACCACGCCCACATGACCCGCGACCTCGTTCGTGTCCTGAGATACGGCACTGAGATGCACGGTGCGTGCCCAGGGTGCGAAAATATTTACGCATCCTGATTCCGGGGGGTTGTAGCCCCAAAGGCCCTCAAGGGTGCGGACGGCGCCCCCACAACCCTGGCATTTTTGCCGCAGTCGTCAGGGGACCGTCGGTTAAGTTGACGGGTGTGAGCCCCCCTGAACTGACCTCCGCGATTCCGTCCTTCACCAGCGTGGAGGACGCGGCGCGTCGCCTGGAGGCGGTGGGCTACCTGTCGTCCCCCGAAATCGCCACGGCGGTGTTCCTGGCGGACCGGATGAACAAGCCCATCCTGGTGGAGGGTCCGGCGGGGGTGGGCAAGACGGAGCTGGCGCGCGCCCTGGCCCTGGCCCTGGACCGGGGCTTCATCCGCCTCCAGTGCTACGAGGGCCTGGACGAAGCCAAGGCCCTCTACGAGTGGGAGTACGCCAAGCAGCTGCTCTACACCCAGCTGCTCAAGGACAAGATTGGAGAGATGACGCAGGGCACGAAGACGCTCGCGGAGGCCGCGGACCGGCTCGCGTCCGGCGACGCGGTGTTCTTCTCCGAGCGCTTCCTCTTGCCCCGCCCCATCCTCCAGGCCCAGCTGTCGGAGAAGCCGTCGCTGCTGCTGGTGGACGAAATCGACAAGGCGGATCCGGAGTTCGAGGCCTTCCTCCTGGAAGTGCTCTCTGACAACGCAGTCACGGTGCCGGAGCTGGGCACCATCAAGGCGAAGCACATCCCGCGCGTCATCCTCACCAGCAACAACGCCCGCGAGCTGTCCGACGCGCTCAAGCGCCGCTGCCTGCACTTGCACATCGACTTCCCGGACCGGGAGCGCGAACTGCGCATCGTCCGCTCGCGCCTGCCGGAAGTCCCCCAGGTGCTGGCCGAGCAGGTGGTGGAAGCCGTGGCCGCCATCCGGGCGTTGGACCTGAAGAAGGCCCCGTCCATCAGCGAGACGCTCGACTGGGCGCAGAGCCTGGCGCTGCTCAACGCCGAATCGCTCACCGCGGACGTCGTCGCCGCCACGCTCAACCTCGTCCTCAAATACGAGGGTGACATCGAGAAGGCCCGCGCCAACCTTCCACAAATCGCCCAGGCCTGACGCACGGCGACTTGGACGGTGGACACAGTGGGGGCGCTGCGTTCAGGCAGCCCCCTGGCGTTTCGCGCTTTGCCTCCCCGGTGGGCCTGGATAGAAGGCTTGAAGACTCACGGTCTCAAGCCGTCCCACCCCTAGCCCGACGAGGAACTTCCCGATGAGCTCGACCTCATCCTCCGTACTGCGCGCCGAACACATCTGGCTCGATGGGAAGCTGGTGAAATGGGACGAGGGCAGCGTGCACGTGATGACGCACGCCCTCCACTATGGCCTGGGCGTCTTCGAGGGCATCCGCGCCTACAAGACCCATGACGGCCGGCTCGCCGTCTTCCGGCTGCGCGAGCACATCCAGCGCCTGCTGGACTCCGCGCACATCATCATGCTGCACATCCCCTACACCGAGGACCAACTGGTGGAGGCGACGCTGGAGCTGCTGCGCCAGCAGAAGCACCTGTTCGCCAACGGCGCCTACCTGCGCCCGGTGGCCTTCATGGGCGATGGCGCCATGGGCCTGGGCGCGGTGAACCCCACCCGCGTGGCCGTCACCGCCTGGGACTGGGGCGCGTACCTGGGCGACAAGGGCATCCGCGAGGGCATCCGCGCCAAGGTCAGCTCCTTCACGCGCATGCACGTGAACGTGAACATGGTGCGCGGGAAGATCACCGGCCAGTACGTCAACTCCATCCTGGCCAAGCGCGAGGCGGTGCTCGCCGGCTACGACGAGGCCATCCTCCTGGACATCAGCGGCTTCGTCGCGGAGGCCTCCGGCGAGAACATCTTCATGGTGAACAAGAAGGGCATCATCAAGACGCCGCCCCTCTCCTCGCCCATCCTGGACGGCATCACCCGCGACACCGTGCTGAAGCTGCTGCGCGACAGCGGCCGCCAGGTGGAAGAGGTGACGTTCACCCGCGACGCCCTCTACATCTGCAACGAGATCTTCTTCACCGGCACCGCCGCGGAGATCACCCCCGTGCGCGAGGTGGACAACCGCCAGGTGGGCGAGGGCAAGCCCGGTCCCATCGGGCGGTTCGTGCAGGACGCCTACTTCAAGGTCGTCCGGGGCCAGGACGACCGCTATGCGGACTGGCTGACCTACGTTTGAGAACAGTCGCCTGACGTGACATCCCGGCGGGCGGGGGAATCGGGTAGAACCCCTACCCGATGCCTCCCGCCGGGTACGCGTACGAAGACAATCCGTTCAAGCTCGAGAACCCGTCCGTCCTCGACATCGCTCCCTCGGAGCCGAAGTCGCTGGAGGACACCGGACTGAAGATCGGCCTGCTCGCCGACCTGGGTCTGAAGTTCCTCTACTACGCCGGCACCGGAACGGGCATGGGCATCGCGGAGAGCATGTGCCTGCCCTGGTCGGGCGTCGTCGAGCACGTGGTGGACTTCCTCGCCCAGGAGAAGCTGGTGGACCTGAGGGGCGGCAAGGGCTTTGGCCGCGCGTCCGTGGAGTTCGCCCTCACGGAGAAGGGCCGCGAGTACGCCCGCGACGCCCTCACCCGCTCCACCTACGTGGGCGCCGCCCCCGTCCCCATCGAGCAGTACAACGCCCTCATCACCAGCCAGACGGAGGAGACGCCCGTCGTCAGCCAGGAGGACCTGGTGATGGCCCTGGGCCACCTCACCGTCTCCGCGGAGCTGATGGACAAGCTGGGCCCGGCGGTGAACTCCGGCCGCTCGCTCTTCCTCTACGGCCCGCCCGGCAACGGCAAGACGAGCCTCGCGGAGGCCATCTCGCACATGTTCGGCGGCGAGGTGTACGTCCCGCACTGCCTCGAAATCGACAACCAGATCATCAAGGTCTACGACCGGATCATCCACACCCCCGTGTCGCTCGAAATCGGCTCGGCCGCGGGCGGCCGCCGGCAGACCTTCGAAATGGACAAGCGGTGGCTGCTCTGCCGGCGCCCCGCCGTCGTCGTGGGCGGCGAGCTGACGCTGGAGACGTTGGACCTCATCTACTCGGAGAGCACCCGCTTCTACGAAGCCCCGTTCCAGGTGAAGGCCAACGGCGGCATGCTCCTCATCGACGACTTCGGCCGGCAGAAGGTCCACCCCACGGACCTGCTCAACCGGTGGATCGTCCCCCTGGAGAAGCGGGTGGACTTCCTCACCCTCCACACGGGCAAGAAGTTCGAAATCCCGTTTGATCAGCTTCTTGTGTTTTCCACCAACCTGGACCCGAAGGAGCTGGTGGATGAGGCGTTCCTGCGCCGCATCAAGTACAAGATTGAAGTAGGCAATCCGGATGAAGAGTCCTACCGGGAGATCTTCCGCCGGGTGTGCGAGGCGGCGGGCATTCCCTACGTGGACCAGGCCATCACCTACCTCGTGGAGCACTACTACAAGCCGCGCAGCATGGAGATGCGCTCGTGCCACCCCCGGGACCTGGTGTCGCTCATCCGGGATGCGGCGAGGTACCGGCAGATACCGCCGGCCCTCTCCAAAGACTTGTTGGACCAGGCGTGCGAAGTGTTCCTGGTGAATCTCTAGTCGGGTTTTAATTGTTCCAACCGCGCGGAATTTCTAGAATCCGCGTGCCGTTGTACCGCCCGGCGCAGCCTCTGAGAAAACAGCGCCCGGGGCGGGCCGGGGCGAGAAGGAGCCGCAGTCCGTGAAGGAACGCTATCAAGACATCGACGAGAAGAACGAGCAGCTGCGCGAGTACCTCGACATCTACAAGGACAAGCAGCCAGCGCGCGAGTTCCTCGACCGGTTCGAGATGTCGTGGATCTACCACGACGCCGCGCTCGAAGGCGTCGTCTACACGCACCAGGAGTTGATGGCCGCGCTCTTCCCGGCACGCACCGCCGCGGAAGCGTCCATGATTCCGGTCGTCCTGGAGATCCGCAACCACAAGGCGGTGGCGGATTACATCCGCGAGGAAGCGCAGGGCGCGAAGAAGCAGTCCGCGCTGACGCTCACCACCATCAAGCGGATGCACGACCTCTTCCTGGGCAACACGCCGGAAGCCCTGGCCGAGCGCGCGCGCATGGAGCGGCGCGAGCGCACGGAGAAGGAGCTGGCCAAGGAGAGGGATCGCGCGGGGCTGCGCAAGGACATGCCCCTGCACCGCACCTACTTCCACGACATCACCCAGCCGGCGAAGATCCAGGCCCGGCTGGAGAAGCTCGTGGACCACACCGCCAGCGCGGAGTTCCGCGAGTTCCACCCCATCAAACAGGCGGCGGTGGTGCAGCACGAGTTCCTGCAGATCTTCCCCTTCACCGAGCACAGCGGGAAGGTGGGGCGCATGTGCAGCAACCTCATCCTGCTGCGCAACGGCTACATGCCCGCGGTCATCCACTCCATCGATCGGCAGCGCTACTACGAGTCCTTCCGGGGCCCGGTGGCCGTCTTCCGCACGGTGCTGATGGACGCGATGGAGAACTCGCTCGACAACGGCGTGAAGTACTTCCGCGACCTGGGTCGCAAGTACAAGACCGTCGAGTAGTCATCCCCGGGGCTCAGCCCCCGGGCAACCCACCAGGGAGGCGGACGGCCTGAGGGCCGTCTGCTTCGCCGTGAAGGACGGGCGGGTCATCGACACCATTGGGGTGCTGGACCCACCTTTTCCGGAACGTCAGGGGGAGAACATCCGACTTCTCGAATCCCCGTGGCGGAGGAAGTAAAAGAAGAACCTCCATGCCCGTGACCCCTTCCCTCCAGAGCCGCCGCGCCCAGCTTCCCGCTGGCAGCGAGCTGACGGAGCCTCCGCCAGCACGCCTGGCCCACCTCCCCGCCGTCGAAAAGCTGGGCCGCCTGCTGCGCGTGGCCAAGGGCCACCGCCGGGCGCTCATCCTGACGCACGACAACCCGGATCCCGACTCCATGGCCGCCGCCGTGGCGCTCGCGCACCTGTTGGAGTGCAAGGCCGGCGTGGAAGCCCAGGTGGGCTACGGCGGCATCATCGGCCGGGCGGAGAACATCGCCTTCGTGAAGGTGCTGCGCCTGCCCGTGTCGCACGTGTCGCAGCTCGACTTCTCCGAGTACGACCTGTTCGGCCTCGTGGACACGCAGCCGCCGGTGCGCAACCACTCGCTGCCCGCGAAGATCCGCGCGGACATCGTGGTGGACCACCATCCGCTGCGCGAGGAGAGCCTCCAGTCGCCCTTCGCGGACGTGGGCGGCGACTTCGGCGCCACGTCCACCATGCTGGTGGAGTACCTGCGGGCCGCGCGGGTGGAGCCGTCCCTGGAGATCGCCACCGCGCTCTTCTACGGCATCAAGGCGGACACGCGGGACCTGGGCCGGGAGACGACCCAGACGGACGTGGACAGCTACCTGTGGCTGTTCCCCCGCTGTGACAAGACGATGCTGGGGCAGATCGAGCACCCGGAGGTGCCCGCCCGCTTCTTCCAGCTCTTCCACACGTCCATCGAGAAGGCGAAGGTCTACGGCACCGCCATCATCACCGACCTGGAGGAGGTCTACTCCCCGGACATGGTGGCGGAGGTCGCCGAGCGGATGATGTTCCTCGAAGGGATGAAGTGGTCCCTGGCGTACGGGACGTTCCGCAACCAGCTCTTCCTGAGCCTGCGCGTGAAGGACCGGCGCATGAACGCGGGCCGGCTCATCCGCGAGCTGTGCGAGGACCTGGGCGGCTCGTCCGGCGGCCACGGCAGCATGGCGGGCGCGCGGCTTCCCCTCTCTGGCAGCGCCAACAAGCGCAAGGCGCTCAAGCGCGAGCTGGTGGGGCGCTTCCTGGAAGCCTTCGGCGTCGCCCAGGAGCGGCCGGTGTCGCTGCTGTCCGCGCAGGACACGTGATCTACTGGGACCACAACGCCGCCGCGCCGGTGCGCGCGGAGGTGGGTGCCCTGCTCGCGCGAGCCTTCACGGAGGGCGGCTTCGGCAACGCCTCCAGCGTGCACGGTGGAGGGCGCGAGGCGCGCGGTCGGCTGGACGCGGCGCGGGCCCGGGTGGCGCGGCTCCTGGGCTGCGAGCCGAAGGAGATCTGCTTCACCGCCTCGGGCAGTGAGGCGGATGCGCTCGCGCTGCTGGGCGCGTATGCCGCCAGGCCCGTGAAGGAACGCCGCCGGGTGGTGGGCTCGACGGTGGAGCACCCTGCCCTGCTGGGCGCGCTCACGCAGTTGGAGCGAGAGGGCGCGCAGGTGGTGCGGGTGTCTCCCGGCGCCGACGGCCGCGTGCCGTTGGAGGCCCTGCTGGAGGCGCTCACGCCGGACACCGCGCTGTGCTCGCTGATGTGGGCCAACAACGAGACGGGCGTGCTGCAACCAGTGGCGGACGTGGCCCGAGCGTGCCGGCAGCGCGGCATCCTCTTCCACACCGACGCCGTGCAGGCCGCGGGCAAGGTGCCGCTGACGCTGCGTGAAGTGGACGCGGATCTGCTCTCCCTGTCGGCGCACAAGTTTGGAGGGCCGCAAGGCTCGGGCGTGCTGGTGGTGCGCAAGGGCGTGGACGTGCGGGCGCTGACCCCCGGGCACCAGGAGGGCGGACGCCGGGGAGGCACGCAGAACGTCCCCTACGCGGAGGCCCTGGCCCTGGCCCTGGAGCTGGCCGCGAAGGAGCAGTCGACCGTCGCCGGACGGGTGGGCGCCCTGCGCGACGGGTTCGAGCAGCAGGTGCTCACGCGGCTGCCCGGCGTGACGGTGAACGGCGCCGGGGCACCGCGCGTGCCCAACACCAGCAACCTGCGCTTCGACGGCGTCGAGGGCGAAGCGCTCCTGATGGCGTTGGACCTGGAAGGCATCCACGTGTCGTCGGGCGCGGCCTGCGCGTCCGGGACGCTGTCCCCGTCGCACGTGCTGCGCGCCATGGGCCTGTCCCCCGCGCAGGCACGCGGCAGCCTGCGCTTCAGCTTGGGACCGAACACCACCGAAGCAGAGGTGTCACGCGTCGTGGAGGCGCTGTGCACGCACGTCCCCCGCGTGCGCGCCCTGGAAGCCTCGTCCGCCATCGCCTGAAGGCGTCACCGCGGGCGGGGTCACCACTTCTGGTCGGGCAGACTCTTCTCGCGCACGTCCGGGTCAGGCTGGCCGTAGCCGGGCATGCCGTCCTCCTTGGCCTCGTCGCGCTTGGGCGGCAGACGCTCGTCCTCGCGCCGCGTCTCGCGGGCCGGCTTGTCCTGTTCGGGCTGCTGCTGCTTTCGCTCGGTCGCCATGCATGTCCTCCCAGAGGTCCGGTGGGAGGAAAGGTCATCATCCGGTGCGAAGGTCGCAGCGACCCTTCCCGTCCGGGGACCCGCGCGACAGGGACCTGCCCGCCCGGCTACTCGGCGTTTTCGCCGGAGCGCCCGAGCGCGGAGTCGGGAATCGTCGGCACCTGGTCGGTGGTGCCGAACAGGCCGCGCACCACCGCCGCGATGGCCAGGGGCGTGCCCACGCGCTCGTCGTAATGCGGCGACAGGGCGAGCGCGTACTCCTCCGCGGACGGGAAGCGGTCCTCGGGGTTCTCCGCGAAGGCGCGCGCCAGCACCGCGTCCAGCGCCTTGGGGACATCCGGCCGCACCACGCTCAGCGGCTTGTAGTCGCGCGACAGGATGCCCGCGAACACTTCCTCGGGCGAGGCGCCGTTGAAGGGACGCCCCAGCGTGAGCAGTTCGTAGAGCACGACGCTCGCGGCCCACAGGTCCGCCTCCGGCGTCACCGCGCCCTGCAGTGACTCCGGGGACAGGTAGTACGGCTTGCCCAGCACTTCACCGCCCTGGAGCTTGCCGTCCACCAGCACGCGGGACACGCCGAAGTCGCCCAGCTTGATCTCCCCCACCCGCGAGATGAACAGGTTGGACGGGGACACATCGCAGTGGACGATGCCCAGCGGCTCGCCCTCGGGCCCGGTGGCGGTGTGCGCGTACGCGAGCGCCTCCAGCAGCACCTTGGCCAGGTACACCGCGAAGTCGATGGGCAGCGGAATCCCCCGCGCTTTGCACCGACGCAGGATGTGGCCCAGGTCGCGCCCGTCCACCAGCTCCATCACCAGGAAGGAGATGTCCTCCAGCATGCCCGCGTCCAACACCTTCACGATGTTGGGATGGTCCAGCTGGCGCGACAGGTGCGCCTCGCGCGCGAACAGGTCCAGCGACGCGGGGTCGCGGGTGAGCGCGGGCAACAGCCGCTTGAGCGCCACCGTCCACCCCTCATGGGGCCCGGAGCGCACGCGCGCGCGGTACACCTGGGCCATGCCGCCCTTGCCCAGCAACGACAGGATTTCGTAGTTGCCGAAGACCTTGATGGGCTTCGGGACGGGGGTCGGCACGGTCACGGGCTGACGCTTCCGGCTCCTTGCGAGTCCCGACCCTGGGCCCGCTTGCGACCGCGGGCCTGCTTCACCAGCGCGTCGAAATTCGGGCCTTCGTTCGACAGCCGCAGCAGCTCCCGGTCCACCAGCGCGTTGCCTTCCGGCGCCGACCAACCCTCGACCACCACCGCCCGGCGCAGCGCTTCCTGGGCCACCTTCGACTCCTGGGTCGCCCGCTTCACGCAGGCCATCCAGAACCAGGCCTCCGCCCGGGCCTGCTGGTTGCCCACGCCCCGCGCCTGCTCCAGGAACTTGAGGGCCTCCGGCTTCTGGTCGCGAAGGAAGTGGGCCACGGCCATGCCGGTGAGCGCGGTGGCGTTGTTCTTCTCCTGGGCCAGCACCAGTTGGAACTGCTGCGACGCCGTGAGCGGATTCATCGCCGCCAGGGCCTGCTGTCCCTGCCGCAGGGCGGCCGGCACGTCCACTGCCTCCAGCCGGCGCTGCGCCGCCACCTGCGCGGCCGAACCCGACGGTGAGGCGGGCGTCGGTGTCTGGACCTGACGCTCGGGGGCCGGGGCCGCCGCGGGCTGCGCGGAGGCGCCCTGCTCCAGGGCCCGCAGCACCAGCATCCCGTTCTTGAGGAGGTCCGACTCGCAGCCTCCCTCCATCTTCACCAGCCCGCCCAGCGCCCGCTCCTCGAAGTTGTAGAAGAGCATGACCGCATAGGTGGCGGACTCGCTGCAGGCGTCGCCCTTCTGACAGAGCGTCACGTCACCAATGAAGACGTTGCCCAGGAAGGAGCCGTTCAGGACCTGCTGGGCGACCGGGCGCTGACAGGGTCCGCCGGCCGGTGCCGTCCCCACCAGCTGGTCCCCGCTCGTGCGCAACTCCACGGGTCCGAAGGCATCTCCCTGGTAGGAGCCATTGACGGCCGGGCCCGCCCACGCGAATCCGGAGGCGAGGCAGACAACCGCCGCGAGAGCCAATGTTGTGGTCGGGGGCGACATGTCAGGGGCCCGGACATCATAGAAGTCCACGGGGTCGGTTGTAAACGCGCGAGGACGGCTTGACCGCACGCTCCTCCATCCTTATCATTTTCCCAAGAACGCCCTGGGATTTCCCAGTAATTCTGAGGACTTGTAGCGAGATTTGCGTTAGTAAAGGTCTGTTCCCTGCGGGGTTCGTGATGCCCAGCAGAAATTCGAACCGATACGTCCATTCCGGGGTCCGTTTCGGTCGCCATGTGCAAGCCCTCCCCTTCACGGGGATGAGGGAAGCCTGCGGTGACATGATTTCGGTCCCCACCTGACTTACGAGGGTTCAATGGACGCTGGACACACGGCTCGGCGGGGGACTCTTTCTTGGGGAGCGGCGGCGGTGAGCGAGACTGCGGTGGATACGGCGGCGGGGGCGGCGGAGAAGAAGGTATCGCTTCGTGAGGAACTGACGGCGCGCCGAAAGGCGATGACCAACGACCTCATCGATGAGCGAGGCCTGAAGGTTCAGTCTCGATTCCTGGCTTCACCCTACTATCAGAAGGCACGAACAGTGGCGCTCTACGCCCCCATCCGGGGCGAGGTGCCCACCCGGGACATCCTCATCGCGGCCCTGCAGGACGAGAAGATCGTCTGCTATCCGCTGTCCCACGTGCACGGGCGCATCCTGGCCTTCCGGGCCATCAAGTCGGAGAGCGAATTGGAGCCGGGACGCCTGGGCGTCCGGGAGCCCACCAACGCCTCTGAACTGATCGCGGTGGACCAGATCGATCTGTTCGTGGTGCCAGGCCTGGGCTTCAGCCCGGACGGCAAGCGGCTGGGACGCGGGGGCGGCTACTACGACGCGACCCTCAAGGCGGCCAGTCCCCGCAGCCGGCGGGTGGGCCTGGCCTTCAGCGACCAGATCGTCCAGGCGCTGCCCACCAACCAGGACGACGTGGACATGGACCAGGTCGTCACGGAGAGCCAGACCCTGCGCGGCCTGAGCCGCGACTGGGACTTCCTGGACACCTGAGGCAGCCAGCCAGACGGACATGACCGGGCGGGGCGGACGCGAAGTCCCGCCCTGCCTGGAGCCTTTCGGGTAGTGTCCGCGGCGCCATGAACCCGGACGCACTGCGCAAGGCGACACCCGAAGAGCAGTACGAAGAAGTCACTCGCGGCACCGTGGATTTGCAGGTGCCGGAGGACCTCAAGAAGAAGCTCCAGCGCTCGTACGACAAGGGCAAGCCGCTCGTCATCAAGGCGGGCTTCGACCCCAGTCGTCCCGACCTGCACCTGGGCCACTCGCTCCTGTTGACGCGCATGCGGCGCTTCCAGGAGTTCGGGCACACGGTGGTCTTCCTCATCGGTGACTTCACCGCCCTCATCGGCGACCCCACCGGGAAGAACACGACGCGCCCGGCCCTCACCCGCGACGAGGTGAAGTCCAACTCGGAGACCTACAAGCAGCAGGTCTTCAAGGTGTTGGATCCCGACAAGACGGTGGTGAAGTTCAACTCGGAGTGGCTCGACGCGCTGGGCACCGAGGGGATGATCCGCCTGGCCTCGCGCTACTCCGTGCAACGCATGCTGGAGCGCGACGACTTCAAGACGCGCTACCGGGAGAACCGCTCCATCTCGCTGCACGAGTTCCTCTACCCGCTGCTGCAGGGCCATGACTCCGTGGCGCTGAAGGCGGACGTGGAGCTGGGCGCGACGGATCAGCTCTTCAACCTGGGCGTGGGCCGTCAGCTCATGAAGGACGAGGGCCTGGAGCCGCAGGTCATCATGACGGGCCCCATCCTGGAGGGCCTGGACGCGAAGCTCGTCGACGGCGTCATCACCGGCGACAAGATGTCCAAGAGCCTGGACAACTACGTGGGCATCGACGAGTCGGCGGACAACATCTTCGGCAAGTTGATGAGCATCACCGACGACCTGATGTGGCGGTACTACAAGCTGCTGTCGTCGGTGCCGCTCAAGAAGGTCCTGGAGATGGAGGAGCAGACGAAGTCCGGCGCCCTCCACCCGAAGGCCGCCAAGGTCGCGTTCGCGCAGGAGATCGCCGCGCGCTTCCAGGGCCAGGAGGCCGGGCGCAAGGCGGCCGAGGACTTCGAGAAGCGCTTCGCCAAGAAGGAACTGTCCACGGAGGAACTGCCGCTCGTGGAGGTGTCGCTCGCGGGCGCGGAGAAGCTGCCGGTGACGAAGCTGCTGCCGGAGACGAAGCTCGTCGCCTCCGCCACCGAAGCGCGCAAGCTGATGGCCCAGGGCGGCGTCCGGGTGAACGGTGAGAAGGTCACCGACCCCAAGGCGGAGCTCGGGGCCGGCGAGTACACCGTGCAGGTGGGCAAGCTGAAGGTGGCGCGGGTGAAGCTGTCCTGAGCCGCGAAGCCTCCGCCCCGGGGCTCATGAAGCCCCGGGACGTGACGGCCTCAGGGGGCGGGAGGCTCCTTCGGGAGCCCGCCCTCGTAGAGCGCGGCGGCCCGCTGGGCCATGAAACCGTGGGGCAGCAGCTTCATCGTCATGGCGAGGAAGCGGTTGAGGACCCCGGGCACGGCCAGCTCGCGACGGTGCACCATCGAGTCCACGGCGATGCGCGCGCAGGCCTCCGCGGACATGATGCCCAGGTCGCCCGCCTTGAACTTCCGGTCCAGGCCCGACAGCGACAGCATCTCCGTGGCGATGCCACCCGGCGCGAAGACGGTGATGGACACGCCTGACTTGCGCAGCTCCTGGGCCATCCCCCGCCCGAAGCTGATGACGAACGCCTTCGTCGCCGCGTAGGTCGTCTGGTACGGCAGCGGCGCGAAGCCCGCCGTGCTGGCGACGAGCATCAGAGACCCCTGCCCTCCCCGCTTTACGAAGTCCGCCGCGAAGAGCTGGGACATCCGCACCACGCTGGTGACGTTGGTGGCGAGCATCGTGTCGAAGGACTCGGGCGGCTGCTCCAGCACGTGGCCGAAGAAGGTGACGCCCGCGTTGAGGATGACGCCGTCCACGGCGCGCCCCTCCACGGCGGCGGCATGCACGCGCACGGCCTCACCGGGCTTCGTGAGGTCCGCGGTGAGGGGCAGCACCTGCACGCCGTGCGCGCCCTCCAGCTCCGCCTTGAGCGCGAGGAGCCGATCCTCGCGGCGCGCGACGGCGATGATGTGGGCGCCGTGCTCCTTCGCGAGCAGACGGGCCATCTCCAGCCCCAGGCCGGACGACGCACCGGTAATGAGCACCCACCGGCCTCGGAAATTCATCGGTTTCATATCGGGGGTCCTTATTCTCCGACGGGGCGGCGGGCGCAACCGGGGAACAGCGGGCCCGGGGCGCTCCTGTTAGAGTCCCGCGCACCATGCGCCTTTCCGGGTCGCTCGCCTGCTTCTTCCTGGCCCTCTCCGTGGCTCCCGCCGTCTGGGCCGGGGGCGGAGTCTTCGTCTCCGACGAACGCGTGGACGCCGTGGAGCAACCGGAGTCCTCCAAGGTCGTCTTCGCCGTGGAACCGGGCGTGACGTATCCGCTCGTGAAGAAGGGAGGCCCCGCCCGGGCGTGGTGCAAGCTCCAGGGCCCCAGGGCCGAGGGCTGGGTGCTCTGCGATGGAACGCCCACGGAGGCCGTGCAGAAGGCTCCCGACATGGACGCCCTCGTGAGGGCGGACCACGCGAACACGCGGCAGCAGTTGGCGGCCCGGGGCGGTGGCACATCGCTGTCCGATGGAGTGGGCGCGGGCGCGGGCAGCCCCACGCTTGACGAAACAGGAAGCGTCACCGTCCAGGCCCCCGCGAGCCGCGCGGCCCCTCCGGCCTCCGCGAAGGGCGAGGCACCGGCGTGCGAGACCACCTGTGAGAACGCGCCCCTCTTCGCCAAGGCCCCCGCCCTGTCCGCGTTGGATCGCGAGGTGCTGGACCTGTGCCCGGCGCGTCCCGATGCGAGCGTGAGCGCGGGGGATGTGCAGCGCTTCTTCGCGAAGCACTACGACGACGCCCGCGTGCAGCGGGCGCTCTCCGCGGCGGGCCGTCCGGGGACGGGCTCCCGGCAGGCGAACCTCGAATGGCTCACGAGCCTGTGGGTGAGCACCGGCCCGCGCAATGCGTTCACCCACGTCTTCTGCGGCGATGACTGGCAGCGCGGGCCCATTGGCGGGCTCCACTTCCTGCCGCGCTACGCGCAGCTCGAGGCGGAGGGGAAGATTTGCTACCAGGGCCCCGGCAAGGGTGAGGAAGCCCTGCGCGGCGAGCAGTACCTGATCCGTTTCCGGGGCAACGCGCCCTGGTCCTGCGGGGTGAAGCGGCTCGGGGGCTTCTCCACGACGCAGGACGCGGTCTCCATCGCCACCATCGGGACGCGCGCCTTTGCCCGGTGCTGTGCCCGGGATGGGGCCAAGAAGGAGGGCGGCGTGTACTCGGCGCCGGACATCGGGGGCGGCAACTGGCGCATCTGGTGCGGCACGCGCAACGGCACGTACGGCATCGCCACGCTGCACCCGACGGACGACGCCGCCACCTGCGCGGAGTAGCCGGGCCGACGCCCCGAAGGAGCGCCGGCCCCCTGCCCCGCCCACGGACTATGGGGCCTTGCCCACGGTGAGCACCGCGCCCGTGGAGTACGCGGTGAACTCCGGCGCGTACATGGACTGCACCGTCGCCGGCCCCACGCGGAAGGTGCCCGCGAGGTTGGCGCGCAGCCGGTACTTGAACGTGTACTCGCCCACCGGCAGCGCTTCGAAGAAGAAGTTCGTCCCCGAGTCGCGCACCTCTTCGTACCAGACGATGCCCAGGTCCCACTTGTGGCGGGAGACGGCGTTCTCCGGCTCCAGGCCCGCGGCGCGCGGATCCCTCAGGTGCACGTACTCCGCCGCGTGCTTCGTGCGCAGCGACAGTTGCACCTCCACTTCGTCACCGGGCTGGAGCTTCGCGCCCTCGGCCAGCGGACGCAGCAGCGTCTGGTTGCCTTCGCGCACCCGCACGAAGTAGCGGCGCGACACGTGGAAGAAGTCCCCGCGCTCCTCCTTCGGCAACTCCTCCGTGGAGAAGTGCCACGTCGCGGAGGCGAAGGCGAAGCCCGGCGTCGTCTTCTCCACCACCGTGGTCGCCGTGGAGGGCTTCACCTCCGGCCCGGTGAGCACCACCTGGTTCTTCTTCCCCGTGTACACCTCCGGCGAGAAGACCATGGGCACGACCTTCGGCCCCACCGTCACCTTCAGCTCCTCGCGGATGCCCAGCGCCCCTTCCGCCTCCAGGTAGTTCACCAGCGCGTAGAGCGCCTCCGCCGTGGCGCGCGTGGACTTCCAGTGGCCCAGCTTCTTGTCCAGGAGCAGCCACTGCACCAGGCCCTCGCGCCGCGGGTCCTTGGGGCGCAATTCCGAAAGCGTGCGCAGCGCGAACGCCTGCGTCTCCGTGGTGTCGTTGTACCAGAGCCAGCTGCGGTCCTCGGGCGCCCAGTACGTCCCCAGCTCCTCCGTCGTCTTCGCGGAGTCCATCACGCTGTCCCAGACCTTCAGCGCGTCCTGCGTCCGCTTGGAGCGGTGCAGCGTGAGCGCCAGGTAGCCCTTGAGGAACGGCGCGTGCTTCTTCCAGTGCTTGAAGGAGAAGTCGAGCATGCGCTGCCGCTCGGCCGGAGTGAGCGCCTCGCCCGTGTAGCGCGCGTCCGGGTACGAGGACGCCACGAAGTTGAGGAACGTGAGGAACTCCCAGCCCTCGTCCTTCTTCATCAGCGTGTTGGCGTAGTCCGCCCGGAACTGCGTGGCCAGGTACGCCCAGGCCCGCGCGGTCATCTGCGGAGGCACCTCCACCCCGTGCTCCATCGCGCGCGACAGGCCGTGGAGGATGTAGACCGTCATGTACGGCGAGGGCGGGCCGCCCGGCCACCAGGGGAAGCCGCCAGAGGCCGTCTGCGCCTTCCTCAGCTTCTCCATCGACGCCTGGCGCTCCGCCTGCGCCACCTTGGGGTCCAACACCCGCAGCAGCTTGTCCTCGGACTCGCCTCCACCCCGCGCCTCGGTGAGCCAGGGCGACTCCTCCAGCGTCATCTTCCGGTTCGGATCCACCGAGTCCCAGGTCTCGAAGCGCGTGGGCCGCTGGCTCATCTGCTTCGCCATCTTCGCCACCGCCGGGTGCTTCTCGTAGAGGCTGGAGACGATGCCGGAGGACACGAAGCGGTTGAGCGTCTGCTCCGTGCACTCGTAGGGATAGTCCACCAGGTACGGCAGCGCCTGGAGCACCGAATAGAAGAGCTGCGCGTCCACCGTGACGACCAGCTGCTCGTTCACCCGCGTGGGGTCATCCGAGCGCTTCAGGTCCTCGAACGTCAGCGTCTTGCGGTCGTTGTTGCGCAACGTCACGAAGCGCGACTGGGCCAGGTGCATGCGCCCCGGCAACACCGGCAGCGGACGCAGCTCGCCGTCGCTGAAGGCGCCCGACTTCGCGACGACGCGGAAGGCCACCGGGCCCACGCGCGCGGGCGTGGTGATGGGGAACCTCAGGTGCGTCCCCTTCCCCGCCGCCACCGTGAAGGACTGGGCGGCCACCTTCACGCCGAAGTCCGCGAGCAGGCTCTTCTGCGTGTCCGGATCCACGATGTCGAACGTGAGCTGGCCCTGCTGGGGACCCGCCCCCGCGTTGTTCACCACGACCTCCAGCTCCGCGCGGTCCCCCTCGCGCAGGAAGCGCGGCAGGTAGGGGCGCACCATCAGCTCCTTCACGCTGCGGGTCGTGCGCTGCAGCGAGCCGCCCTTCAGGTCGCGGGTGAGCGCGTGCACCCAGACGCTCCACGCCGTCACCGAGTCCGGCACGGAGAACTCCAGCACCGCCGCGCCGTCCGGCCCGGTGAGGAGCTGCGGAATCCAGAACGCCGTCTCCGCGAAGTTCGAGCGCAGCGGCGGCGGCGGCGCTTCCGGCGCGTTGTTGATCTCGATGACGGAGTACCGCTTCGCCTGGAGCTTCGCCTCCGGCTTCGGCGCCGAGGAAGGGGCCGGAGGGGGCGGCGGAGGCGGAGGCGCCCCAGGAGACCGCTCCTCCTCGGACATGTCCGCCTCCCGCGAGCGTGCCACCGACATGGGCAGGGAGGACCGGACGCGCCGCCCGTAGCCGGGGCCGCCCAGCCCGTAGCCACTGCCGAACTTCAACTGGTCCTGCTCCGGATCCGCCAGGGACCGGGTCCGGTCCAGGTCGTCGAAGAGCCAGTCCGCCCCATTGCTGTTCACGGACGACCGGGTGTCGACCGACATCGACGTCTGGGGATACAGCTGCGCCACCTGGGGCGGCGTGTGCGGCCCGAAGAGCTCCAACGACTGATCGTACATGTACGCGAGCACCTCCGCCGCCCCCGCCTCCAGCTTCGCGCCCTTCGGCCCCTTCACCGTCACGCGGAAGGTCTCCTTCGCGCCGGGCCGCAGCGTGTCGCGGAAGGTGGCGAACTCCACGCTCAGCTCCTTGTCGTCGAAGGGGACGGTCACCGTCTGCTGGAAGCCCAGGTGCTGCCAGTCGCGCACCATCGACAGCGTCACCGTGAAGCCCCCGCGCAGCGACTCCGTCACCGGAATCTCCACCACGGCCCGGCCCTGCCCCGCGGTCAGCACGCGGTGCTCGATGCGCCGGGAGCCCTGGTACACGTCCATCGCCAGCGGCTGGCCCTCGAACCCGGAGGCCACCACCAGCCGCGCCACGTCACCCACCCGCACAGACGACTGCTCCGCCATCAGCAGGGCCGGCAACCCCGTGGGGGCCCGTGCGCCCGCGACCACGAAGTCGTGCTGCGCGAGGGCCTTCTGGCCGAAGGCATCCGTCGTCTCGTAGCGCAGGCGGTACACCCCCGCGCGCAGCGCCGGCAGCTTCACGGCCGCCACGCCATCCGCGCCGTGCGTCACCGCCGCCTGGGCCACCTCCGCGCCGTCCTCCCAGCTCCGCACCGTCGACGCCACGTCGAAGCCCTGCTCCCAGCGCGGCTTGAGCGCATCCCCCGGCGTGGGCGAGGACTCGCGGCGCTCCTGCACCGAGGCCTCCAGCGGACGCGGCGTCACGACCGGCGCTTCCGAAGGCATCAGCGGACGGGAGGGCTGCTTCAGGGCCAAAAGCCGCCAGCGTCCCGCGCCGGCCTGCGGAGCCCCATCCAGGTTCGAGCGCACCAGGCGCACGGCCGACGGCAGGTCCTCGCGGACGAAGCCCTGGTCCGCCTCCACGCGGCCCTCCACCGACACGAAGCCCAGCCGGAAGGCCCGGCTCGCGGAGCGCGTCTCACCGCCCTCGTCCGTCAGATCCGCCTCCACGCGGTAGCGCCACGACACGCCCGGCGTCTTCGCCAGCCGCTCGTCCGCCTCCGGGGTGAAGGCCACGGAGAAGCCGCCGTCCTCCCCCACCGACGCGGACCCGGACGCGACCAGTTGCGACGACGTGGGGATGCGCTCCCAGAACCACCAGGGCGGCAGCACCGGCTCCCGCGACACGCGCCACTTCACCGCGCCGCTCGTCACCGGCAGACCGAAGAAGTAGCGCGCCTCGCCCTTGAACGTCGCGGGGCGGTTGAGGCGGAGCGAATCGGGCGCGTCCTTCAGCGTCACCTCGAAGGTGGGCCGCTTGTACTCCTCCACGCGCACGGCGGCGTAGCCCGAGGGGCTCGTCCGCACGAGCCACCGGCCCAGCGGACGACCCGAGGGCACCGTGAACTCCCCCGCCACCGAACCGAACGCGTTGGTGCGCGCCTCGCGGGTCTCCACCACCTGCCCGTTGGGATCGCTGAGCGACACCGTCACCGGCGCGTCCGGCAGCACCTGATGGCGCTTCGTGCCCTCGTCCGCGCGATAGGCCACCACCTTCCACAACAGCTTCTGCTGCGGCCGGTACACGGCGCGGTCGGTGTAGATCAGCGTCTGCGTCAGCGTGTACGGGGGGCGCTCCGCGTACAGGTACACCGAGCCCGGGTACACCATCACGCCCTTGCCGCGCCCCAGCACCAGCATCCCGTTCGTGTTGTCCTCGCGGGCCTGCGCTTCGAGCGTGAGCTCCCCGCGCTCATCCGTACGGCGGTTGACGACGCTGAAGCGGCGCGTCTGGTAGTCCGACGTGACGAGCCGCGCCTCCACGTTCGGCGCGCCGGCCCCGGTCGCGCCGTCCACCACGCGCACCTCCACCCGCCCCGAACCGACCCGGCGGACCACCACGGCCCACGGCGACACGTTCATCGTCACCGAGACGAGCTTGTTGTCCTTCTCCCGGAAGTCCTCGCGCAGGGACATCACCAGCGCGTACACGCCGGGCTGGAGCGGCGGCGGCGTGACGAAGGTCTGGTGCGTCTGGAAATCGGTCGTCTTCGGCAGCGCCGTGCTCCAGACCGCCTCCGGCTTTCGCGTGCGGACCATCTTGCGCACTTCGTCGCCCGACGCGATGAGCGACAGGTCCTGCCCGGGCTTCGCGATCTTCGCCTCCACATCCAGCGCGAACGCCCGGAAGTGGACCGTCGGCACGTTGCGGTGGCGCAGTTCCAGGGAGCGCTTGCCCGCGCCGTCCACCTCCATCACCGTGGCGGACAGGTCCGGCGCCTCCAGGGCCTTCACCTTCGCGGCGCAGCGGAGGCCACCGAACGACTTCGGCCACGCCTCCGCCCCTGCCTTCGCCGCAGCGTGCGCGGACACCTTCCGTCCCGCCTCATCCTCCAGCTCCGCGAGCTGGAGCTGTCCCACCGACCACCACGGCACGTCCCGGAAGTCCTTCAGGTGCGCGGCCAGGTGCTCGCGCACGCGCAGTTGATCCGCGGCGTCGGTGAAGGACGTGGTCAGGACGTCGTAGCGCCGCAGCCGCGCCTCCAGCGCCGCCTCGCGCCGGCCCGCCGCCAGGTGCCACGCCTCCAGGTCCCCCAGCAGCGCCGCCACCTTCATCAGCGGATGCACGGCCGGATCCACCAAGTCTACCTTCGGCGTGCCCGAAAGGAGCGCGCCCAGCTCCAACCGGTACACCTGCTGCGCCTGCTCCGGCCGCCACAGGTCCGTGCGCTCCAGCAGCTCCACCCACAGGTACGTCACCGCGTCGCGCAGCGTGGAGCGGATGCCGGCCGGGTACGTGTTGGGCTGGATGTACTCCGCCAGCGCCTTCACCGGTTCGGTGCCCAGCTCCTGGCGCAGCGCCCAGACGGCGGCCTGCGCGCGCTGCGCCTCCGTCACCAACTGGTCCTTCGTCCACGCCTTCAGGTCCACCGGCCCCGAGGAGGCCACCTGTTCGCGCTGACCGATTTCGTAGCCGTACGCGTCCACGTAGTGCGTGAGCACCGCCGCGTAGAAGAGGTTCAGCGTGGCCCGCTGCCGCGCGTCGTCCGGCCAGGGCTGCTCGCGCAGGAAGCGCACCGCCGTCTCGTAGCCGTGCAGTTGCGTGCGAAGCTGCACGGTGCGCACCAGCGCGCGCGTCCACTCGTCCGCGTCCTTCTTCTGCTTCGCGGCGACGAGCCGGGCCTCCGCCCCCTGCGCGGCGGACTCCACCTTGTCGTCCGCGACGAGCGCGTCGATGGCCTTCCACGTCGGGGGCGGCTTCGCCTGGGCCCGCGCGGACACGGGGTGCAACAGCGCGAACGACAGCAGGCACAACAGGACGGCGAGCGCACGCGGGCGCGAAGGTTCAAACATGGGCGGCACTCTAGACGCCGCCCACCCCCTCGGGCGTTCCCTCTTCGCGTCAGGAAGCGACTGGAGCCGTGGGGGCCTCCGGGGCCCGGCGCCGCAGCCCCACCACGTAGACCTCCATGCTGGCGCCGCGCGTGGCCTCCGGCCGCACCACCTTCACCTCTTCGTACAGACGACGCACCTCGTCGCGGAAGGACTCGAAGTCGCCGCCCATGAAGACCTTGGCCACGAACGTGCCCCCGGCCCGGCCGCGCGCCGCCGCCACCTCCAGCGCCTTGCCGGCCAGCCGCAGGCTGCGCGCCTCGTCCGTGCCCTTGATGCCGGACGTCTTGGGGGCCATGTCGGAGATCACCGCGTCGTACGGCCCGTCGTACAGCGCGGCCAGCTTCGCGTCGAAGTCGTCCGCCAGCACGTCCAGCACCGCCGTCGTCACCTGCTTCTGCGAAAACGGCCGGATGGCGACGATGTCCACGCCGATGACGCGCCCGGAGACGCCCACCGCGTCCACGAGAATCTGGAGGAACCCGCCCGGCGCCGCCCCCAGGTCCAGCACCGCCGCGCCCTTCTTCACGGAGGTGGGGAAGCGCTTGAGGATTTCGTCGACCTTGAAGGCCGACCGCGCGCGCAGGCCCTCTTGCTTGGCTTTCTGGAAATAGTGGTCTTTAGGACGGTAGGACTTGCCCATGTCAGACCCCGTCCCTAGCATCCGCTACTGTCTTCGGAAAGCCGGAGCAGTCGCGGCCTGTTCAGCGTCCGCGCCAACGGATATTCCGGAGGGTTGAGGGCATGGGCACCCGGAGCGTGACAGCGGCCTTGACCATCTCCCTGCTCTTCGCGGGCGGAGCGGCGTTCTGCTACACGCGCGCCGAAACGCTCCAGGCGGAAGGGCGGTGGCTGATGGCCCGGAGCAACGCCCAGGCCTCCGACTTCGCCCAGAAGCTGGACGGGACGTCCGTGGACGCCCAGCTGAAGACCTTCAAGGAGCGCCGGGGCGTGATGGAGAAGGCCCACCGCTGGCAGCGGGGCATGCTGCTGGGCATCATGGCCTCCGTCCTGTCCGCCCTGTCCGCCTACGTCCTCTTCCTGCTCAAGCGGCTGGACGACCAGATGCTGGACGCCACCGGCGAGCTGCGCCGGCCCCAGGAAGCCTCGTCGCTGCCCGCCCCGGCGTTCACGCCCAGCGTCCAGCGCTGAAGGGCCCCAGGCCCCATCATTCTGGCAGGATGCCGCCCCGGCCCATTCACGGGGAGGACCTCGCCATGCCCGGTTGCGCGCACTGCGGACGCACGCTCGACATCATCGCCAACCAGGTGGGGCGCAACGACGCGTGCCCCGGCTGTGAGGAGGACCTGCGCTCGTGCCGCAACTGCCGGCACTTCGACCTGTCCGTGGCCAAGGCCTGCAAGGAGCCCTTCGCGGAGGTGCCCCGCGACAAGGACGGGGCCAACTTCTGCGAACTCTTCCAGTTGGGCGAAGGCGGCCTGCATCAGAAGGACTCGCGCGACGCGCTGCTCAGCGCCGCGGAGTCCCTCTTCCGCAAGAAGTAGCGACTAGAAGCCGTACAGCTTGGAGATGATCTCCTTCATCACTTCGGAGGTGCCACCGCCGATGGTGATGAGCCGCACGTCCCGCCACATCCGCGCGATGGGCGTCTCCTCGATGTAGCCCATGCCGCCGAAGAACTGCTGGCAGTCGTAGGCCACGCGCTGCGCGAGGTCGCCCGCGAACAGCTTCGCCATGGAGACCTCCTTCACCGGGTTCTCCCCCCGGTCGAACAGGTCCACCGCGTGGTAGGTGAGCCGCCGCGCCGCCTCCACCGCCGCCAGGTGCTCCACGAACTTGTGGCGCCACACCTGGAACTTGATGAGGGGCCGGCCGAACGCCTCGCGCTCGCCGCCGTACTGGATGGCGTCCTCCAGCATCCGGTCCATGCCGCCCACCGTGGTGATGGCCCCCACCAGGCGCTCGCCCTGGAAGTTCGTCATCACGTGGTAGAAGCCCTGGTTCTCCTCGCCCAGCACGTAGCGCGCCGGGATGCGGCAGTCCTCGAAGTAGAGGATGGCCGTGTCCGAGGACAGGTTGCCAATCTTGTCCAGCTTCTTGGAGACGCTGAACCCCTTCACGTCCGTGGGGAACGTCACCAGCGAGATGCCGCCGTAGCCCTGCTCACCGGTGCGCACCGCCAGCGTGATGAAGTCCGCGCGCGTGCCGTTGGTGATCCACATCTTGGAGCCGTTGATGACGTAGTCGTCGCCGTCCCGGCGCGCCGTCGTCTTGATGCTCGCCACGTCCGAGCCGCACCCCGGCTCGCTCACGCCCAGCGCCGCGATGCGCTCACCCTTGAGCGCGGGCTCCAGGAACTCGCGCTTCTGCTCGTCGGTTCCAATCTCGTTGATGATGGGCGTGGCCATCTGGCTCTGCACCAGCAGCGCCATGTTCACGCCCGCGTTGCGGCTGCGGCTCAGCTCCTCCGCGAACGCCGTCACGTACCAGTAGTCCAGGCCGCTGCCGCCGAACCTGGGGTCGTGGTTGATGCCCAGGAAGCCCAGGTCGCCGCACTTCTTGAAGAGCTCGCGGGGGAAGATGCCCGCGCGATCCCACTCCAGCCCGTACGGCGCCATCTCCTTCTCCACGAAGGCGCGCACCGTCTTGCGAAACGCCTCGTGATCCTCGGTGAACGGATTGAGCATCGCTGGTCCTCGGAAAGTGACTCGGGGGGTGTTTCCGGCGTGGATTGACTCGCGAATCAATAACAGGCGCTTCGTGTCAGCCACAAGCAACGCACGCCGTCCCCTCCCCCTTGCACCGCGTCAATTCATGCTGACGCGATGCGACGCCCTCGGAGCGCAAGCCTCCGGGCAGGCAGGCGGCCCCCGGGGTCCCCTTGAGGGTGGATAGTCCGCATTACGGAGTATCCTCTTGACAGATAATCGAGCATCGGTAATTTCTAGTCCCCAAAGAATATCAGCCGGAGCAGGTATCCGGGCGGGTGATCCGCCGGACAACCGGCAGGAGTTCGGACGCGTGAATCAGCGAATCTTGGCCGCCGTGGTGGCCGTTGCGGTGTCGACGGCGGGCTGCTCGAAGGCGGGGGCGGAGAAGGCGCAGCTTCCGACGCCGCAGGAGGGCGCGAACGCGCTGGGAGTGAAGGCGATTACTCCTGCCACGGAGCTGGCGCAGAACGTCACGCGCGTCACCGGGCAGGTGCGCTCCAAGCAGGAGGCGACGCTGGGTCCGTCCGCCACCGGCACGCTCGCGAAGGTGAACGTGCGGGTGGGCGACAAGGTGAAGAAGGGCGACGTGCTGGCGGTGCTGGACACGTCCAACGTGCGCATCGCGGTGGAGCAGACGCGCGCGGCCAAGGACATGGCGGACGCGGCGCTGCAGCTGGCCACCAGCACCCTGGAGCGCACGCGCAAGGTCGCCGAGTCCGGCGGCGTCGCGGCCAACGCGCTGGAGCAGGCGGAGATCGGCCAGAAGCAGGCGGCGGCCCAGGCGGCCCAGGCCGGCGCGGCGCTGCGGCTGGCGGAGGAGAACCTGCGCGACCACAACATCACCGCGCCGTTCGACGGCATCATCACCTCGCGCACGAAGAACGTGGGCGACTCCGTGGCGATGACGCCCTCCACCCCGGTGTTCTCCATCGTGGACGCCGACGGGCTGGAGATCCGGATGCTGGTGCCGGAGTCGGTCATCGACAACGTGGCGCCGGGCACCGTGACGCCGGGCATCGTGAACCCCAGCGGCATGCGCTTCGAGGCGAAGGTCGCCAACGTGGGCGCCGTCATCGACGCGCAGAGCCGCACCGTGGAGGTGCTGGCGGACGTGACGGGCAAGACGGAGCGCCCGCTGCGCCCGGGCGCGCTCGTGGAGATGGACTTCTCCAAGGCCGCGGGCGACTCCGGCAACGGCCTGTTCCTGCCCTCGCAGGCGGTCAGCGCCAAGGGCCAGGACGGCTTCGTGTGGGTGGTGCAGGACGGCACCGTGCGCAAGCGCGACGTGCGCGTGCAGCGCGTGCTGCCGGGCTACGTGAAGGTGTTGCAGGGCCTCACGGCGGAGGAGCGCGTGCTCGCCGACGCCTCGCTGGACGTCAAGGAGGGGACCGCGGTGCGCGTCGCGCAGTAGCGCGAGCGACGGTCCTCCCTCCCCTCCCCTTTCCTTCGGGTACCTGAAGAATGCTCAAGACCTTCATTACACGGCCCATCTTCACCGCCATGCTGATGCTGGCGGTGGTGGTGTTCGGCTTGTTCGCCTATCCGCGCATCGGCGTGGATCAATTCCCCGACGTGGACTTCCCCGTCGTCACGGTGACGACGATCCTCCCGGGCGCGGACCCGGAGTCCATGGAGAAGAACGTCTCCGACCCGCTGGAGGAGGCGCTCAACACGCTCAACGGCGTGGACACGCTGCGCTCCGTCAACCTGGAGAGCGTTTCGCAGATCGTCGTGCAGTTCAAGCTGTCCACCAAGGTGGAGGTCGCCGCCCAGGACGTGCGCGACCGCGTGCAGGCCACGCTCAGCAAGCTGCCGGACGAAGTGGAGACGCCGGTCGTCGAGAAGTTCGACATCGGCGCGGCCCCCATCATCACCCTCGCGCTGGCCGGTCCCCTGCCGGTGGAGGAGCTGACGCGCGTCGCGGACGACATCGTGAAGCCCGCCCTGCAGCGTCAGCCGGGCGTGGGCAGCATCGACATCGTCGGTGGCCGTGAGCGGGAGATCCAGCTGGTGGTGGACCCGCAGCGGCTGCGCGGCTACGGCCTGGCCATCAGCGACGTCAGCCAGGCGCTCAAGGCGCAGAGCCTGGACGTCCCGGGTGGCCGCAGCACGGACAGCGGCCGCGAGCGCATCGTGCGGCTGACCTCCGAAGCGAAGAGCGTGGACGACATCCGGGAGATCGTCATCTCCAGCATGGGCGGCTCGCCCGTGCGCGTGCGCGACATCGCGGAGGTGGTGGACGGCCCCGCCGAGCAGCGCTCCAGCGCCAAGAGCGGGGATCGCAACGCCGTGGCGCTCGTGGTGCGCAAGCAGTCCGGCTCCAACACCGTGCAGGTGGCGGACCTGGTGAAGGAGTCGCTGGACGACATGAACAAGCTGCTGCCCGCGGGCGTGCAGGTGGAGACCGTGACGGACAACGCGCGGTTCATCCGTTCGTCCATCCACGCGGTGCAGGAGGACCTCATCCTGGGCGGCGTGCTGGCCGTGCTCATCGTGCTCGTGTTCCTGCGCAACCTGCGCTCCACCGTCGTGGCGGCCATCGCGCTGCCGGTGTCCGTCGTCGGTACGTTCGCGGTGATGGCGGCGCTGGGCTTCACCTTCAACATGATCACGATGCTCGCGCTGACCCTGTCCATCGGTCTGCTCATCGACGACGCCATCGTGGTCATCGAGAACATCGTGCGTCACATGGAAGAGGGCGCGACGCCCATGCAGGCCGCGCTGGAGGGCGCCGGACAGATTGCCCTCGCGGTGCTCGCGGTGACGCTGGCCATCGTGGCGGTGTTCATCCCGGTGGCCTTCATGGACGGCATGATCGGCAAGTTCTTCTACCAGTTCGGTGTCACGGTGGCGGTGGCGACGCTCATCTCCTACGTGGTGTCGATGACGCTCACGCCCATGCTGTCCTCCAAGCTGCTGCGCGAGCACGGCCACCCGACGGGCGTCTCCGCGATGGTGGAGAAGGTGCTCGTGGGCATGGAGAACGGCTACCGCCGCATCCTGGCCACCATCCTGAATCACCGCGCGGTGTCGATGATCGTCGCGGTGCTGGTGCTCTTCGCCACCTTCGGAATGATGCGGTTCCTCAAGTTCACGTTCATCCCGGAGCAGGACAACGGCAACATCAAGCTCACGGTGGAGCTGCCCATCGGGTCCACCATCCAGGAGACCCAGGCCCAGCTGGACACGCTGGAGGCGCAGGTGCGCACCATCCCCGGCGTCACCTCCACGTTCACCACCGCGGGCGGCGGCGTGCAGGAAGAGGTCCACAAGGGCGAGGTGCTCATCAACCTGTCGGCCGTGAAGGACCGCAGCTTCAAGCAGAGCGAGCTGAAGACGTACCTGCGCCAGAACATGCACGCGCCCAAGGGCGTCATCCTGTCCGTGCAGGACATCTCCGGCGTGGCCGGCGGCGGCAACCGTTCGCAGGCGGTGCAGTACAACCTGCGCGGTGACAACTGGAAGGAGCTGACGGAGGCCGCGGAGAAGATGCGCACGGAGATGCTCAAGAACCCGGGCCTCACCGACGTGGACATGACGTACCGCTCCGGCAAGCCGCAGTACGACGTGCAGGTGGACCGCGACCGCGCGGCCACGCTGGGCGTCCCCGCCGCGTCCCTGGGCGCCACGCTGCGCGCCTACCTGGGCCGCGACAAGGTGCTGGACTACCGCGAGGGCGGTGAGACGTACGAGGTGAAGCTGCGCCTCACGCCGGAAACGCTGGCGTCCGCGGACGCGCTCGGCCAGCTCGCCGTGCGCTCGCCCACGGGGCAGCTGGTGGAGCTGCGCAACCTGGCGAAGATCACCCCCGCGGACGGCCCGGTGCAGATCGACCGTCAGGCCCAGCAGCGGCAGATCACCATGCTGGCGAACCTGGCGTCCGGGTACGCGCTCTCCGACGCCATCACCTACCTGCAGGCCTACTCCACGAAGGAGCTGCCCAAGAGCGTCAGGGGCGAGCTGGAAGGCAACGCGAAGGAGCTGGGCAAGTCGGTGGCCGCCTTCGGCACCGCGCTGCTGCTGGGCATCATCCTCATCTACATGATCCTCGCGGCCCAGTTCGAAAGCCTCATCCACCCCTTCACCATCATGCTGTCGCTGCCCTTCGCCTTCATCGGAGCGATTGGCGGCCTGCTGATCACCGGTCAGTCCATGTCCATGTTCGCCCTCATCGGCGTCATCATGCTCATGGGTCTGGTGGTGAAGAACGGCATCCTCCTGGTCGACTTCACGCTCCAGGTGCGTGAGAAGGGCCGCACGGCGCACGAAGCCCTGCTGGAGGCCGCGCCCATCCGTCTGCGTCCCATCCTCATGACGACCATCGCGATGATCGCCGGCATGATCCCGGTCGCCATCGCGAAGGGCGACGGCGCGGAGACGCGCGCGCCCATGGCCATCACCATCATCGGTGGCCTCATCACCTCCACGTTCCTGACGCTGGGCGTGGTGCCGGTGGTGTACTCGCTGATGGATCAGCTCGCGGCGCGCTTCAGCCGCAAGAAGGACAAGGACGCGGGCTTCGCGGGTGGCGCGGGCCCGGCGCACGGCGCTCCCGGCAACCAGGATCGCGAGCGGGAGGCGGCCGCCGCGGCGGCCGCTCGGGTGGAGACGGCCTGATGCGCCGCCCCACCTCCATCACCCCGCCCCCGGACGCCGACGCGCGCTCCGGGGGGCAGGAGGAGGCCCTGGACGAGCCCGCCGACGAGCTGTCGCCGGCGGACCGTCTGCTCCAGGAAGGCGACCAGTCCACGCCGGACTCCCGTCGCTTCCTGGCGCTCCTCAAGGAGCTGGCCAACTTCCGCTCCTTGAGGGATCCGCTGGCCAGCCTCTGTGACGACATGCGGCTCACCCCCACCCAGGTCCATGCGCTGGGCTGGTTGGGGATGGACGGCCCCACCCAGGTGGGCGTGCTGGCGCAGCGCATCGGCATCACCAAGAAGACCATCACCGGGGTGGTGGACCGGCTGGAGGACATGGGGATGGTGGAGCGCGGGCGGGACGCGGAAGACCGTCGCGCCGTCACCGCGAAGCTCACCGACAAGGGCTGTGAGCTCTACAAGATCATCAACCTGATGACCGACTCGGGCGTCCGGCGGTTGATGGGCCTGCTGGAGCCCGCGGACCGCGAGTCGCTGTTCGGCATCATCGAGCGGATGCTCGCACGTTTGAAGAGCAGCTCCCCGGCGCGCTGAACCGGCTGGAAGATGCGCGGAAGGGCGCGGGCTGCGACACTGCCCGCGCCCATGCTCCCCTCTTCCGTGGCCCTGCTCGGGTTCATCCTGAGCGCTTCCCCACCCTCCCCGGCTCCGACGCCTGTCTCCGCGGCCTCGGTGCTCCATGCGCAGTGCCGCACGCACGCCGCGGATCCGAAGAACCCCTGGGCGCTGGCGCACGGAATGGACCTGGACGGCAGGGCCTTCCGCACCCGCGACGGGCGTCCTGCCTCGGAGGCCATCGTCGCGGGCTTCCTGCGCCGCGAGTCCACCGACGCGGGAACTCCGGCGCGCTACGTCTTCGACGCGTTCGCCCCGGATGGCACGCCCGTGGAGCCCCACCCGGCGCTCCAGGTGAAGACTTTCCTGCTGTCGGGCTACCCGATGTCCCACGCCTTCCCCGCGTCGTGGGGACCGGTGTCGCTGCGAGAGCTGGTGGCGTCGCTCCAACAGGACTTCCGGCCCGCGCTCGCCACCTCGCCGGACGGCGCGTGGGCGCTGGATGCGCTGTCGCACGTGCTCAAGCCCGGAGGCTCGTTCCAGAACGGCGCGGGGGAGACGGTGCGCATCGACGCGGTGATGGACACCGCGCTGGGCACGCTGGAGTCCGCCAATGCGGCACTGGCGGAAGGAATGAAGGCCGGCCGCGCGGAGGTGCCCAAGAACAAACAGGGCGTCTACGCGCACCCGTGCGGCGGGCTCCACTTCTTCCAGGCCGTCGCGGGCTGGGCCCGCTTCCCGTCGGTGCGCAAGGCGTGGGGCGCGCGGCTGGACGCGCAGGTGGACGTGCTCGTGTACCGGCTGGGTTCGGAGGCCCGGCAGTACGAGGCCGCGCTCGCCGCCGCGCCCGCGTACCGCATCCCGGTGCTGGTGCAGATGGTGAAGTTCTACGGGCACTGGCTGGAGGCGCTGGGGCGCTACCGGAACGAGACGGGCTGGAAGCCCACGCCCGCGCAGGCCCGCGCCGTGGCGGAGGCGCGCGCCGCGCTGGAGAGCGCCACCCTGCGGCTGGAGGCCACCGGCGCCTTTCGCGACACCGCGACGCTGGCCCTGAAGGAGCCCCAGCTCGCGCTGGACCTGGTGGGGGATGCGTGCCACGCGGCGCGCGGCTGGGACCTGTGGCCGGTAGCCCCCGGCGCGAAGTGAACCGGGGCCGTCAGGCGCCCTCGGTGCGCTTCCCCTTCCCGCGCAGGCGCTCGAAGCCCGCGGTCAGGGCCGAGCGTCCGGTGGCCATCCACCGGCGCCCGCGCTGACGGGCGACGATGACCGAGCCCAGGACCAGCCGCTGGGCGCGCATCTTGAGCAGGTCCGCGCGCAGCTCCGAGGGCGTCACGGTGCGCACGCGGCCCTGCTCGTAGGCCTCGGTGATGGCGCGGCGCTGGAGCTTGCCGCTGCTCGTCTTCTGCAACTGGCCGTAGCGGATGAACAGCACGTCCTTCGCCGACAGCGTCACGCCCACCGTCTCCAGCACCGACCGGCAGACCTGCTGCTGACTCTCCTCCAGCCGCTCCAGCACGGAGGGGTGGTTCACCTCCGCCAGCACCACCAGCCGCCCCTGCACCTGGATGACGGCGGTGCGGCCCGGGCGGATGAAGGGCACGCGCTCCACCGCCTGCTCGAAGTCGGCGGAGAAGAAGCTCTGCCCGTTCACCTTGATGCGGTCGTTGATGCGCCCGGTGATGAAGAGCTCGCCGCCCTGCTGGAAGCCCAGGTCGCCCGTCGCGTAATAGCCGTCCTCCCCGAGCAGCGGCCGGTCATCCAGGAAGTACGACGGCGCCAGGCTTCCGCCGCCCAGCTCCACCTCGCCCATCTCCCCTTCGCCGCACACCCGCCCGTCCTCGGCGCGCAGCCGCACCCGGAACTCCGACAGCGGCCGGCCCACGGAGATGGCGGGCTGACCGTTGGGCGCGGTGACGACGCGCACCTCCTGGTAGGGCGCCGTGCTCGCGACCATCAGCACCGTCTCCGCCATGCCGTAGCAGGGCATGAACACGTCGCGCTTCAGGCCCGCGGGCGCCAGCAGCGCCAGGAACTGCTGGAGGTTGGGGATGTTGATGGGCTCGCTGCCCAGGTAGATGGAGCGCACGCGCTTCAGGTCCATCCGCTTCACGTCCTCCGCGTCCAGGTCCTTGAGCGTCTTGAGCGCGTAGTCGATGGCGAAGTTGGGGATGACCGACCCGGTGACCTTCTCCGTCGACATCTGTTCGAACCAGCCCAGCGGATCCATCAGGAAGGCCGCGGGCTGCGACAGGAGCAGATCATTGCCCTCCACGAGGCAGGTGAGCAGCCCGCCGATGAGGCCCATGTCGTGGTAGAGCGGCAGCCAGCTCGTCACCCGGTCGTCGTTCGTACGGCCGTCGTGCTGGACGATCATCCGCAGGTTGGCGGACAGGTTGCCCTGGGTGATGGGAATGCCCTTCGGGAACGACGTCGAACCCGACGAGAACTGCACGAACGCCAGCTCCTCGGGAGCAACCTCGCGCAGCCGCGCGCCCGCGCGCTTCACGCCCTCCGGAGGCATGGACAGGCGGGGCAGCGGCAGCTCCAGTCCGGAGAGGCTCGGCGCGTCCAGGATGCGCCAGGCGCCGTAGCGCTCGGTGATGCGCGCGAGGAAGTCGCGGTAGGGCCCCTTGGGCGTGCTCAGGATGTACGGCTTCACCGACAGGGGCAGCGCCCCCAGCTCCATCAACCCCAGGAAGGAGAAGAGGACGGCGGTGGACGTCTCGAAGGGGAGCACGACGCGCGCGCCGGGCGTCACGCCCTGGGCGCGGAAGAAGTCCGCGGCCGCGGCCACCCGCGCGGGAAACTCCCGGTAGGGCACGAACGCAGGCGGTCCGACGAAGTCGTCGTAGACGAACAGCCCCCGGCGCGGATCCGCCGACTCCAACCGCTGGATGATTCCAAGCATGTGAATCCCCTCCTCGTGCTGTCTCACCACCACCGCTCCCGGACCGGCCCCGGAAGCGCTCAAGCCGGGGGCGACACCTGCCGCATCCACGACCACACCCGGGGCAGCACTTCCCGCCGCGCGCGCTCTCCACGCACCACGTCGAAGTGCCCCGCGTCCCAGCTCAACCCCTGCGCGCGGCCCAGGACGACCAATTCCTTTCGCGCGCTGCCCAGGTGCGCCACCAGCTTCTCCGCGCGGCGGGGCGAGGCATGGAACACGTCCGCCGCCCCCACGCCCGCGAACACCGGCAGCGTCACCTGTCCCAGCGCCTTCCAGTAGTCCGTCGCGCCGTCCGCGCTGCGAAAGGCCCCCGTGGGAGCCCAGTCGGTGAACTGCCGCATCACCCCCGCGGGTTCATCCCAGGGCCCCTGCTTGAGCGCCTTCGCCGGGAAGCGGCCCAGGAGGCCCGCCACCGCCGAGGAGAACCCCACCTGCACGCGCTTCTTCATCCCGCCGTCGCTGTAGTCATTCACCGCCGACGACAGCGTGCACACGCCCGACAGCATCGCCTGTGCGTCCGGCGCGAGCCCCAGCGCCGCCAGCGCCGCGTACCCGGCCATGCTGTGGGCCAGGAGGATGAGCGGCCCCTCGTGGCGCGCGCGCACGGCCCGCACCAGGTCCGGCACGTCATGGCGCACGTACGTGTCGAAGCTCCAGTCCCACGCGCGCCGGGCCGGCCAGCGGCTCTTGCCATGTCCTCGCAGCGAGGCGACGTAGGCCACGCAGCCGGAGTCCACGAAGAAGCGCGCGGGCCCGTCCACCTGGCTCCCCAGGAAGAAGCGGCCGTCGGAGAACAGGCCGGGCACGAAGAGCACGCCCAGCCGGGGCACGTTCGCGGACGCGGCCGGACGCACCTGGGTGACGTGCAGCGCGTGGTCGCCCGACGTGGGCACCCAGAACTCCTCCACGAGGAGGGCGGCTTCGACGGCGTGCGTGCTCATGGGGACGTCTCCCGGGAGGCCACCGCGTCACCGCGCGCGACCGTGAGGAACTGCTGCAGCGACGCGAGCGAACGGGTCGCCGCGTCCAGGAACGCCACGTTCACGACGGCCTCCACCGCGAGGGACGCGCTGCCCTCCCCCAGGTACACGCGCTGGCGGAAGCTCGCGCGGTAGTTCAGGCCGTCCTCGTCCAGGTCATCCCCGGCGGGCGACTCCAGCACCGTGCGCACCACCACGTCACCGGGCGGAATCTCACGCCGGTAGTCCACCTCCACGCGCGACACCACCGCCACCACCGTCCCGCCGCGCGACAGGCCGTGGTGCTCGAGCCACGCCCAGCGTCCGGCCTCCAGGTACTCCAGCGCGGTGGCGTTGTTCACGTGGCCCAGGCTGTCCAGGTCGTTGGGGCGCACGCTCAACGTCAGGGAGACTTCATCGAAATGCACGGGGGACATCCTCACTTCTCACGGCACGCCAGGGAGCTTCAGGAGCGGGGCACGTGCATCACGACGACCACCGTCGAGACGAAGCCGCCGCTGTGCGACAGCGACACGGAGACCTGCCACCCTTCGCGCGTCAGGTGCTCCGCGAGCGCCCCGTGGAAGTGGAAGCGGGGCGCGTGCCGCGCGTCGTGGAGCAGCTCCGCGTCGGTCCAGAACCAGGTGTCGATGCGGGGCAGCGCCTTGAAGAGGGCCTCCTTGGCGCTGAAGCCCGCGGCCATGCTCTCCACGGGAGAGCGCGCGTGGGCGAAGCGCTCCAGCTCCGCCGCCGTGAAGAACACGTCCGGTTCGAGCAGCGCCCGCGTGGCCTCCAGCTCCGCGACGGACTGGAGGTCATGGCCCAGGCCCATCAACACCCGACGAGGTCCATCCAGGTGTCCTCGACGGCCTCGCGCGAATCCACCGTGATGCCGGTGATGCGCTTGAGCGCGTGGAAGATGAGCTGCTCCTTCTTGCGCAGCGCATCCGGCGTGTACATGCCCTCGCGGTGCTCCAGGTGGTCCCACCAGTTGACGTGGGTGTCGCGCTCCTCCACCCGCTCGCGCTTGCTGCCGTGCACCTCACCGCCGTCGCGCAGGAACAGGTGCGCCACCGCGAAGGCCTCCTTCGCCCGGTACGCCCCGCTGTCCACCAGCGCCTTGGCGAAGGCGATGAAGTTGTTCATGTGCTGGATTTCATCCGCGGCCACCTGCTTGAAGAGCGCCCGCAGGCCCGGGTCCTCGATGATGGCCGCGCACTGGCCGTAGTTCACCGCCGCCACGACCTCGGAGATGGCCAGCAGCGTCAGCGTGCGCAGCATGTCGTCGTCGGGGAACACCTTGCGGAACTCGATGAAGGTGGCGTTGGAGACGCGCTCCAGCTTCATCACCGTGGAGATGCGGTTGAACGCCGTCTCGTGGTGCGCCTCCTCCTCGTTCCAGTAGCGGCTCCACGTGCCACACGCCTGCATGATGGCCGCGACCGTCGGGTCCTTCTCCAGCCACCGCCGGCATTCCGCGTCCGCCAGCCGCTCCAGGCGGTCCGCGCCCGGCTTCGTGGTCAGCTCCGCGCGGCCCGCGTTCCACACCAGGTGACGGTCGGACTCACTCACGCGCGCGAAGTCCACCGCGCCCAGCGCCTCCACCACGCTCCAGCGCCGGGACTCGTGCAGCCGCTGCTGCTCCCACGCCAGGTCCACCAGCGACAGGCCCTGCACCGTGAGGGCGTGGTGCAGCTCCGCCACGATGGCCGGACGGGCCTCCACGACGTCTTCCACCGACTGCGACGGCTGGGAATGGATGCTCATGCGCTCTTGCGCTCCGGGTTGCGGACTTCTTCCAGGAAGATGGCGAGGACCTTCGACACGGGGGTGTCGAGCGACAGCGCCGGCAAACGCACTCTCAGTCCAAAATCCTTTCGCAATCCGTTCGAGGTCCGCGCGAAGGCCTCCATCAAATCCACACTGTTCGTCATCCGGTCCGAGCGCGTGATGAGGGCCGCGAGCGTCATGTCCTCCGAGAGCAGTTCGGCTTCTGGCAGACCTACGTGTTCCGAGAACTTACGGAGGAGGTAGGACTCCAAATCCTGTGCGTCGGGCATGTGTTGACTTTCCTTCCGGGGGGCTGAAAGTCGATTCCACAGTCAAAAATCTAGCTGTCGCTGAACGGCTGTCAATTGCCAAGCGCGAAGGCCCGGATTCCCCTGGAAAATGCCGCGCGGCGACTATGTTTCACACACCCAGACGCGAGATTTCTTCAGCGGTGAAACCCGCCGCCTCGAGGATGACGCGGGAGTGCTGGCCCAGCGCGGGCGGTGGACGCAACGCGACATCCCCCATGCGCAGCGGCGTGAGCAGGTGCGTTACGCGAATGCCGCGCTGCGCATCCTCCGTCTCCACGAAGAGGCCCCGGGCGCGCAGCTGTGCATCGGACAACAGTTCATCCCCCTCCGCGACGGGCTCCACGCAGAGGTCCGCGCCGGCCAGCAGTTCGCGCCAGTGGGCCAGGGGTTCGCTTTCGAAGATGCGCTGGAGCTCCGCCTTCACCCGCTCGCCGGGTTCACCTGGCACGTACGCATCGTCCAGCAATTCCGGGCGGCCCAGCTTCGCCGCGAGCGCTCCGAAGAACTTGGGCTCCAGCGCGCCCACCGCGAGCCAGCGGTTGTCCGCGGTGCGGTACAGGCCGTAGCTGGGGTAGCCGCCGTTGAGCGCCTCGCGGCCGCGCGTGAGCGGCGTTCCTTGCGCGCCGGCGAACAGGCGCGCGGCCAGGTGCAGGTGCAGGAACGCCAGCGCGCCGTCCGTCATGGACACGTCCACGAAGCGGCCCACGCCCGTGCGCTCGCGCTCGTGCAGCGCGGCGAGGATGCCCACCAGCGCGAACAGGCTGCCCCCTCCAATGTCCGCCACCTGCACGCCCGGGAACGCGGGGGCGCCGTCCGCTTCGCCGCCGTAGCCCAGCAGGCCCGCCCGGGCCACGTAGTTCAGGTCATGCCCCGCCTTGAGCCGGTCCGGGCCCGTCTGCCCATAGCCGGAGATGGCGCAGTAGATGAGCCGGGGGTTCTTCGCGCGCAGCACCGCTTCCCCCACGCCCAGCTTGTCCATGACGCCGGGCCGGAAGCTCTCCACCAGCACGTCGTAGTGGGAGACGAGGCGCAGGAGCGCGTCGCGGCCCTCCGGCGTCTTGAGGTTCAGCGCCAGCGAGCGCTTGTTGCGGTGCAGCCCGTAGAAGAGCGCGCCCTCGCCGTCGCGCTGGGGCGGCATGTGCCGGGTGGCGTCCCCCACGTCCGGATCCTCCACCTTGTCGACGGTGGCCCCCAGGTCCGCCAGCACCAGCGTCGCGTAGGGGCCGGGCAGCAGGCGCGACAGGTCCAACACCCGCAGGCCCGCGAGGGGCGATGACGACGGAGACATGAGGGGGGCACTCCAGGAGGGGGAGGATGAAACGGAAGACGGCGCGTTCCCCATGGAAGGAAACGCGCCGCCGACTCGACACGGGAAGCGACTGGTGCGGGCTTCGGCTCAGCCGAGCAGCTTCGCGAGCTTCATCGCGAGGCCCATGTCCATCGGCTTGAACTTGAGCTTGCCCTGCATGGCCGCCATCTGCGCGTTCAGCTTCTTCTCGCGGATCTTCACGAAGTCGTCGTTGCTGACGGTGACCGTCATCTTCGACGCGCCCTCGATGCCCGAGGACACCCAGCCCTCCGACTTGGTGGCGTCCAGCGTCCACTTGCCTCCGCCCTCACCCGAGATGTCGAAGTGGATGATGGCGTTGATGTCCTTCGCCAGCTCCGGCTTCTCCTTCAGGACGGCGGGAATGTCGGTCTCGATGATGTCCTTCGCGGTCGCCATGACTCGCTCCTTTTCTCAGCGTTGATTGGTGAATCAGTCCGCGCGGACCGTAATGGCGGCTCCCCCGTCGGGTCAAGCACGGGAGGCAGCGGTTTCAGATGCGCGTCGTTTCCACCACGGGATTGAGGGAGTGGCGGACCATGGCCAGCAGGTCGTTGAGTTCGAACGGCTTGGCCAGGTGTCCCACCGCGCCAATGTCCTTCGCCTTGCTGCCGACGTTCCGGTCCGCGCTCAGGACGATGAGCGGAATCGACGCGACGGACGGCTTCTGGCGCATGCGCTGGGCGAACTCCCACCCGTCCATTACCGGCATCATCAGGTCCAACAGGATGAGCTGAGGCGGGTCCGGCTCCAGGCGCTCCAGGGCTTCCTTTCCGTTGCGTGCGCGGCGGATTTCAAAGCCCTCGGCTTCGAGGATCTCCGAAAGGGCCTCCAGGATGTCGGGATCATCATCCACGACGAGAACGACGGGCGAACCAGTCTGCTGTGCGTTGAGCGAGGTCAGTGGTGTCTCCTCGATGCCGCTTCCGGAGCCTAGCTTCCACCATCCGAGGACCGTCTGGCGCAAGAAATTAAGGCGCCCCCGCTCCGAGCGGGAGCCCGTTGCAAAACCGACAGTCACTGCCCACCCTTCCGGAGACCGAAAGATGGCGCAGGGGGAGGTCCGCGTGACGTGGATGGGGGAGACAGCGGCAGGTCACGAGCCAGCACCCGGCCTCGTGCTCCTGTCCCGACAGGGGACGCCGCGCCTGCTTGGCCCCCTGCTGCTCGAGCACCTGGGCCTGGAGGCCCTGCCGCCCGTCCTGGCCTCCGACGGGCTGGAGGGCCTGCTGACGGCCGCGGGCTTCCATCCGCGCGAGGGCGTCCGGGGCGTCTGGGAGCGTGAAGGCCGCGCGCTGATGGCCGGCGAGGAGGCGCTGGAGGACGGCGGGCGGCTGGTGTGGACGCTGCCGGTGCCCTGGAGCAGCGAGCGCGTGACGGAGCGCGTGCGCTACCTGTCACTCGCCTCGCACGACCTGCGCGGCTCGCTGGCGAACATCCGCTCGTACGCGGCGCTGCTGCTCAACGGGCGCGTGCCGCTGGAGCCCAAGGCGCAGCGCGGCCTGGAGACCATCCTGCGCAACGCGGACCGCTCGCTGGCCTTCGCCCAGGACTTCTTCGATTCGAGCCGCGCGGAGCTGGGCGCGCTGGCCGTGGAGCGCGAGCGACAGCCGCTCCTGCCCATCCTGGACGCGGCGGTGGAGCGCACGCGGGCCGCGGCGTCCGCCGCCAGCGTGGCGCTGGTGCTGGACGCGCTGCCGGACCTGCCCGACGTGGAGGTGGACGCGGGCCGCATCCAGCACGCGGTGGAGGCCTTCGTGCACCACCACCTGGTGCGCGCGCAGCCGGGCGAGGAGCTTCACGTCCGGGCCGCCCGGCTGGGACCGCAGGTGCGGGTGGAGGTGCGCCGCGACGGCGCGCCCGTTCCGGAAGAGGACATCGCCGCTGTCTTCCAGTGCGAGGAGCGCGCGTTCCGCGAGCGCAAGCTGGAGGATCCGCTGCGCGTCTTCCTGGCCCTGCAGGAGGTGGAGGCGCACGGCGGCCAGGTGGGCGCCCAGGCGGACGAAGGCGGCAGCACCCTCTTCCTCACGCTGCCGGTGCCGCGGGTCCGGGAGCTCGCGCATCCGGCGGGCTGGCAGGCGTGAGCGGCCCAGGCGGGAGTTGCTAGCGCGACCCACCTCCCACCGCTATGCTCCGGCGCGCATTGTGCGAGGAGCGAAGCCATGGGTTTGAAGCTTCCTGAGATTCTGTTGATTTTCGCGGCGCTGCTGCTGCTGTTCGGCGGCTCGCGGCTGCCGCAGCTCGGCTCGTCCCTGGGCAGTGCGCTTCGCAACTTCAAGCGCGGCTTCTCCACCGACGAGAAGGACGACGTCGAGGAGAAGAAGACGCCGGGCACCCTGTCCGCCGCTTCCGGCGTGGACAAGGACGTGGCGGCCAAGTCCCCGAGCCACCACGCCTGAAGCCGTCCGGGCGGGCCCTGAAGGCCCGTCCCCCAGAGCGCCGTCACACCCTTGACGCCCGTACCGGGGACCGCGTGAAGCGGCTTCGGACGGGCGTCGGGCTTGGTGGGACACCCTCACCGCGCAAGGCACCCGGCGCCCCTTTCGGGACGCCAGGGAGCCCGGCGGGGAACCTCAGTCCGTCGCCTTCGCGCCTTGGTACATGGCGTCGATGATGGCCTTGTACTTCTGGCTCGCGACCTTGCGCTTCACCTTGAGGGTGGGCGTGAGCTCGCCGGACTCCTGCGTGAAGTCCGCCTCCATCACCGCGATCTTCTTGATGCCGGAGTACGGAGGGATCTCCGCGTTCACCTTCTTGATGATCTCCTCGACGGCCGTCTTGATCTCCGGCCGCTGGGAGTTCTGCGCGTAGCTGCCCACCGCGATGCCCTTGTCCTCCAGGAGCTTGCGCGCCGGGTCTTCGGACACCGTGACGAGCGCGACGAGGAACGGGCGCGTGTCGCCGTACACCATCACCTGGCTGATGAGCGGGAACGTCTTGAGCGTGTTCTCGATGTTCTGGGGCGCCACGTTCTTGCCGCCCGCGGTGACGATGATGTCCTTCTTGCGGTCGGTGATGCGCAGGTAGTTGTCGGAGTCCACCTCGCCGATGTCACCCGTGTGGAACCAGCCGTCCGCCTCCAGCACCTCCGCGGTGGCCTCCGGGTTCTTGTAGTAGCCCTTCATCACGCAGGGGCCCCGCACCAGAATCTCACCGTCCGCGGCGATCTTGATCTCCGTGCCCGGAACCGGCGGGCCCACGGTGCCAATCTTGATCTTCTCCACGCGGTTGGCGTTGCAGGGGGCGCTCGTCTCCGTGAGGCCGTAGCCCTCCAGCACCTTGAGCTCCAGCAGGTCGAAGAAGTAGGCGATCTTCCGCGACAGCGGCGCGCCGCCGGAGATGAAGATGCGCATGTTGCCGCCCAGCTTCTCGTCCAGCGTCTTGCGCACCTTGGAGAAGACCAGCTTCTTCGCCAGGCCGAACATCAGCGTGTTGTACTCGCGGCCCTGCGCCTTGGCCTCGGCGTACTCGTCGAACAGGCCGAAGGCCCAGTTGAAGAGCTTGCCCTTCACGCCGGGCGCCGCGGAGCCGTTGGCCACGACGTTGTTGTAGACCTTCTCGAACACGCGCGGCACCGACGGGAGCACCGTGGGGCGCGTCTCCGCCAGGTTCGCCAGCAGCTTGTCCACCGACTCCGCGATGATGAGCCGGAAGCCCATGGACAGCCACGCGGCCTTCACCACCTGGGCGAACACGTGCGCCAGGGGCAGGAACAGCATCACCGAGTCCTCGGGCTTCATCATGCCCATGGCCTGGGTGGCCTTCGCTTCATAGGCCCAGTTGCCGTGGGTCAGGATGACGCCCTTGGGGTCGCCCGTGGTGCCGGAGGTGTAGATGAGCAGGTTCGTGTCATCCGACTTCACCGCCGCCACGCGCTGCGCGAAGGACTCCTCCGTGGCCTGGGGGCCGCTCTTGCCGGACGCCATCACGTCCGCGAGCGAGATCTCCATGTCGCCGCTGACCGGGCCCTCGAAGACGACGATCTTCTTGAGCGACGGGATGTCCTTGAGCTTGGAGCGCACGCGCGACAGGCGCCCCGCCTGCTTGGCATCCTTCTCGTCGGAGTCGACGAGCAGCACCTTCGTCTCCGAGTGGTTGAGGATGTAGCGACATTCATCCGGCGTGTTGGAGTTGTAGATGGGCACCGTGATGCCCTGGGCCGCGCTGATGGCCAGGTCGGCGACGATCCACTGGAGACTGGTGTTGGCGAAGATGGCCACCCGGTCCCCGGGCTGGACGCCCTGGGCGATGAGCCCGGAGGCCAGCCCCTTCACGTCCTCCAGCACCTGGGCGAACGTGACGTCCTGCCAGCGCCCGTCCTTCTTGTGGGTGACGCCCACCTTGGAGGCGTTCTGGGCCCGCTGCACGAGCAACTGGACGAGGTTCTGCTCCTGCGTCCCGCTCGCCGCGGGAGCCGTCGTGACCTGACTCTCTGCCCTCACTTGAGCTCCTCCTGGATGTCTGCATCCACCTTCTTGGCCCACTGCTGCACCCGTTGCGCCTCGGCGAGGCTGTACGCGGTGCTTCCCTGCTTGACCTTCTCGATGGCCGCGCTCGCCTCTTTCGCCTTGCCGTCCTTCAACAGCGTCTCGGCCAGGTAGTAGTAGGCACGCAGCGACTGCGGATACTTGGCGATGGCCTTCTCGTAGTACGACACCGACTTCTTCAGGTCGCGCTTCGGCCACGGCAATTCATAGAAATAGCGACCCTTCACCAGCCAGGGGCCCCCGAAGTCGTAGCCCGGGTCCAGCTTCAGCGCGGTGTCCAGGCGCTCGTTGAACTTGCCCTCCAGGCCGTCCCCCAGCGCCTTCATGATGCCCACGGCCTGGGAGTAGGACCCGATGCCACATGCAGCGTAGTAATGCCCCTCCACGCGCGCGGGCTGGAGCTTCGCGGCCTTGTCGCCCTCTTCCCACGTCTGCTTGCCCAGGACCTTCTTGAGCTTTTCCGTGGTGGCGCCGTCCGCCTGCCATTGGAGGATGCGGGCCTTGCGCCACACAAGGTCGAAGTCCTCGGGCGCGGCCTTCAGCGCATCCCTCAGCCCCGTCTCCAGCGCCTTCACCGACTCCGCGTCATTGCGTTTGTCGAACAACGCGTCGAGTTGGGTGAGCAGCGCGGGTTCCGCCGCCTGGGCTGGAAGGGCCGCCAAGACCCAAAGGGCTAGCAATTTCAAGCGCATCCTAACGCCTTAACACGCACGCTTGCCCACCAGCAACCGAACGCGCCAGACGCAGCGCGGCAAAAAGAAGACGGGGCCGGCAAGGTTTGAACAACCCGCCAGACCCCGTCTTTTCTGAACAGAACCCCTGCCCTCCCGGGTGGGGAGGCCGCCTGCTTCAGGCCGCGTCGGCCGTGGCGGTGTGCTCCTCGTTCTCGTTGAAGGCGAGGAGGTAGCGCTCCAGGAAGTTCTTCGTCTTCAGCTCCACCTGGCGCACGCGCTCGCGCGACACGCCCCAGCGCTGGCCCAGCTCCTCCAGCGTCAGCGGCTTGTCCTGCGTGAGCCGCTCCTGGAGGATGTCCCAGCCCAGGTCGCCAATGCGCTTGCGCACCTTGGCCAGGGCCTCCTGCACTTCGGAGTCCTGCTCGCGCGTCAGGAACGAGTCCTGGGGCGAGGGCCCGCCGTCCTCCAACCGGTCGAGGAACGTGGTTTCACCCTCCTCGTCGATGGTGGCGTCCAGCGAGAAGTCCACCATGCTGCCCCGCTCCGCCTCGCCGCCGCGCACCTGGCTGCGGTTGTCCTTGAGGTAGCGGGTGATGTAGGCGCGGATCCACCAGACGGCATAGGTGGCGAAGCGCACGTTCTTCTTCGGATCGAAGTGCTCGATGGCCTTCATCAGGCCCACGTTGCCTTCCTGGATGAGGTCGTCCAGGCGGGCCCCGCGGTTGGCGAACTTCTTGGCGACCGCGACCACGAAAGCGAGGTTGGAGCTGGCGAGCGTCTGTCGGGCGCTCTCATCTCCCTTGCGGGCCTGGCGCGCGAGTTCGTACTCCTGCTCACGCGTCAGCTGGTGGTGCCCGCCCAGGTGACGCAGGTAATGCGAGAGGCCCTCTGCTGCGTACTTCGTCGAGTTGGCCATGATTTCCCGTCCTTCCGTTCGTAACTGCCGGACGCGATGAATCCCCCGACGAACCGCGTCCATCTGTTACTAGGACGCGCAACGTCGGAAAGGGTTTCTCATTCCGATGGAGAAGGGCATTTCGCCCGCTTACCCATGTCAAAAGCCCGTCACAGGGGTGGCCTCTCATGCCTCGAAAGGTGAGAAGTCTGACGGGTGGGCAGCACCTACGTTTCCGGCCACGGACTCAAGAACACCTGGGAACGGGGAACATTTTCTCCGGGTTGAGCAGGCCTGATGGATCAAAAAAGGCCTTCAGCCGCCGCTGGAGGTCCAGGAGCGCGGGGGCCTGCTCCAGGGCCAGGTATTCCCGCTTGGCGTGGCCCACGCCGTGTTCGCCGGTGATGGTGCCTCCCAGGGCGACGGTGAGCTCCAGCATCCGGCGCAGGGCCTCCTCGACGAGCGGGCGCTGGGCCGGGCCGTCGTAGAGGATGTTGGCGTGCAGGTTGCCGTCGCCCGCATGGCCGTACGTGGCCACGGTGAGCCCCAGCTCCTCGCCCATCTTCTTGAGCCGCTCGATGATCTCGGGAATTTTCGAGCGGGGGACCACGATGTCCTCTGAAATCTTCGCGGCCTTCAGCGCGCGCAGCGCCGGGGAAATCACCCGCCGCGCGGCCCACAGCTTCTCGCGCTGGGACTCGTCCTGGGCCACCAGGGTCTGGGTGGCCCCGTGTGATTCACAAATGCCCCCCAGTTGGGTGAGCTCCGCGAACACCCCTTCGGAGGAGTTGCCGTCCACCTCCGCGATGAGGGCGGCGCCCGCGTCCGGGGGGAACTGGAAGCTGCCCCGGTGGACGATGGCCTGGACGGCGACCTCGTCGATGAGTTCCAGGCACCGGGGCAGGATGCCGGCCGCGAGCACGGCGGAGACGCCCCGGGCCGCGTGCAGCACGGAAGGGAACACCACCAGCGCGGTCATCACCTGGCGCGGCAGGGGGATGAGCTGGACGGTGATTTCGGTGGCGACGCCGAGCGTGCCCTCGGAGCCCACGAAGAGCCCCACGAGGTCGTAGCCGGCCACGCCCTTGATGGTGCGCCGGCCCACGCGCAGCACCTCGCCGTCCGGCATCACCCACTCCAGGCCGATGACGTAGTCGCGCGTGACGCCGTACTTGAGCGCGCGGGGCCCGCCGGCGTTCTCCGCCACGTTGCCGCCCAGGGTGCAGAACTCCCAGGAGTTGGGGTCCGGGGGATAGAAGAGCCCTTGCGCCTCCACGGCCTTCATCAGGTCGCCCGTGATGACGCCGGGCTCCACCACCGCGGTGAGGTCCTCGGAGGAGATGGCGCGGATGCGGTTCATGCGCTCCAGGCTGACCACCACGCCGCCCCGCAAGGGCAGCGACCCGCCGCTCTTGCCGCTGCGCGCGCCGCACGGGGTGAAGGGCACGCCGTTCGCCTGGCAGGCCTTGAAGATGGCGGACACCTGCGCGGTGGTCTCCGGCAGGAGGACGACGTCGGGCGGGTAGACGCCGCTGTCGGATTCGTCGCGCGCGTAGGCGTCGAGCGAGGCCTCGTCGCGCCGCACCTGTCCCGGCACCAGCACGTCCGCCAGGGCCTCCAGCACCTTCGCCACCCGCTCGGGCGCCACCCGTTCGAAGGTCTGGCCCGCCGGGTTCATCGCCGGGCCCCCAGGCGGGCCCACAGCTCGCGCCGCAGGGGACCGTCGCGGCGCAACCGGCCTTCATAGGCTTCGGCGTGCGTGACGGCGTCGCGCTGGTGATCCGCCCTCAACCGGAGGCAAGCCTGCTCAGCCTCCAGGATGCAGGCGGTGGCGGGACTGTCGAGCACGCGGGCCAGGGACCAGGCCACCTGCCGCGCCAGGTCCTCCTGGAGGATGAGCCGGTGCGCGAAGCAGTCCACCAGCGCCGCCAGCCGGCCGAAGCCCACCACGCGCGCGCCGGGCACGTAGGCCACGTGGGCGCGGCCGGTGAAGGGCAGCAGGTGGTGCGGGCACATGGAGTGGAAGCGCAGGTCCGTGACGACGACCAGCTCCCCGGACGAGTTCGCCGGGGCGGGATAGGTCTTTCCGAGCGCCTCCTCCGGCGTGCGGCCGTAGCCGTCCAGGAAGCCGTTCGCCCACACGTCGGCCACGCGCGTCGGGGTGTCCACCAGGTTCTCGTCCTGGAGGGGGAGGCCCGCGGCGGCGAGGAAGTCGCGCACCGCCCCTGTCTCTTATA
>NZ_RAWD01000199.1:0-18115 GCF_003612065.1 Corallococcus sp. CA047B | reverse complement strand
CTCCGGCCCCGACCGGCGCACCGCCGCCCCCGAGGCGCGGCTTCGGCGCCGCGCTGTGGCGCTGGACGAAGCGGCTGTTGGTGCTGGGCGTCGTGGGGCTCGTGCTGCTCATCGCCGCGGGCGTGGCCACGTACGCCTACTACAGCCGCGACCTGCCCTCCGTGGAGTCCCTGCGCGTCTACCTGCCGCCGCAGGTGACGAAGGTGACGTGCGCGGACGGCACGCTCTGCGCGGAGTTCGCGCTGGAGCGCCGCACGCTCATCCGCATCGAGGACCTGCCCGTCCACGTGCGCAACGCCTTCCTCGCAGCCGAGGACGCGGACTTCTACAAGCACGAGGGCCTGGACCCGTTCGGCATCCTGCGCGCGGGCGTGAAGAACCTCATCCCCGGCAGCCGCAAGTCCGGCGCGTCCACACTCACGCAGCAGGTCGTGAAGAACATGCTGCTCACGCCCGAGCGCAGCCTGGGCCGGAAGATCCGCGAGTGGATCCTCACCCCGCGCCTGGAGCAGGCCCTCACCAAGGATCAGATCCTCAGCCTCTACATCAACGGCGTGTACTTCGGGCAGCGGCGTTACGGCCTGGAGGAGGCCGCGCTCTTCTACTTCGGCAAGCACGCGAAGGACCTGTCCGTGGGCGAGGCCGCCGTGCTCGCGGGCACCGTGCAGCAGCCCCACCGCATCAACCCGGTGACGAACATCACCCGCGCCAAGCAGCGCCAGCGCTACGTGCTGGAGCAGATGGCCGGACAGGGCTTCGTGGCGCGCGCGGTGGTGGACGCGGAGAAGGAGAAGCCCATCGTGCTCGCGCCGCGAAAGGCGCCCTCCGCGGGGGCGTACTACGCGGAGGAGATCCGCCGCACGCTCGTGGAGCGCTACGGTGAGAAGAAGGTGATGGAGGGCGGCCTGCGCGTGGACATCGCGCTCGTGCCCCGGCTCCAGTCCGTCGCGGAGAAGGCCGTGCGCGAGGGCCTGGAGGCGGTGGACCGGCGTCAGGGCTACCGGGGCGCTCCGGGCAAGCTGGAGGCGGACGCGTGGGCCCGCTACCGCGCGCTCATCGCCCAGCGCATCGAGGAGGCCGGGCGCCGGCAGAAGGACCAGGGCTATGTCGCGGACCTGGCGCCGCTCGTCCAGGCCCCCTCGGCCCCGGCCACGCCGCAGGTCAAGCCGACCGTGCCGGAGGTCGACGGCGCGGAGGAGCAGGCCCCACCGGAGCTGGCCGCCGAGGTCGAGGAAGAAGAAGCGCCCCAGTCCCCGGAGCGCGAGCGCGCCGGACGCGTGCTCCTCAAGCCGATGGAGGAGGGCCTGCGCCTCACCGGCTACGTGACGGAGGTGGACCCCAAGCGCGACGTGGCCCGCGTGGACCTGGTGGGCCGCACCGCGGAGGTGTCCTTCGCGTCCGTCGGGTGGGCGCGGCAGAAGGGCAAGAAGGCGCCCAAGGGCATCGCGGACGTGTTCACGCCCGGGGAGCTGGTGTTCGTGCGCGTGCTCAAGGCACCGCCCGCGCCGGCCTTCGTGGAGGCCACGTTGGATCAGGTGCCGCTGGTGCAGGGCGGCCTTGTCGTCATCAACCCGGCCAACCGCAATGTGGTGGCGATGGTGGGCGGCTACGACGCGGAGCGCTCGTCCTTCAACCGCGCCACGCAGGCGAAGCGCCAGCCGGGGTCATCCTTCAAGCCCTTCATCTACGCCGCCGCGCTGGCTTCTGGCCGCTTCACGCCGCTGTCCACGGTGAACGACGCGCCGGAGACCATCCGCGATCCGTACACGGGCAAGGCGTGGAAGCCGAAGAACTTCGACGGCCAGTTCGAAGGCCCCATGACGATGCGCACGGCGCTCACCAAGTCGAAGAACACGGTGTCCGTGCGGCTCATCGAGGCCATCACCCCCGCGACCGCCATCGACTTCGCGCGGCGGGCGGGCATCCGCTCCGCGCTGCCGGAGAACCTCACGCTGGCGCTGGGCACTGGCGAGGTGACGATGCTGGAGGCCGTCAACGCGTACGCCACGCTGCAGGCCAACGGCCGCTACGCGGAGCCGCTGCAACTGCTGCGCGTGCGCGACGCGAACGGCACCGTGCTGGAGGAGCACCAGCCGGCCTTCGAGGAGACGCTGCCCCCGGCGGTGGCGTACCTGGCGACGTCGCTCATGCGCAGCGTCGTGGAGGAGGGCACGGCGCGGGCGGTGCGTGAATTGAACCGACCGGCCGCGGGCAAGACGGGCACCACCAACGAGTCCAAGGACACGTGGTTCTCCGGCTACACGATGGACTGGGTGGCCAGCGCGTGGGTGGGCTTCGATGACAACTCGCCCCTGGGCAGCAGCGAGACGGGTGGCCGGGCCGCGCTGCCCATCTGGCTCAACTTCATGCGCGTGGCGGAAGAAGGGCTGCCCGCGCGCGACTTCGAGGTGCCCCCGGGCGTCACGCAGGTGCGCATCGACCCGGCGACGGGGCTGCTCGCGGGCAACTCGGTTCCGGGCCGGCTGGAGCCCTTCCTGGAAGGCACCCAGCCCACCGCCGAGGCCCCGCCGCCCGGGCAGGTGACGCCGGACAACTTCTTCATCGAGGAAGGTGGCAAGAAGGGCCTGTGAGTCGCTCGCTCCTGTCCCTGTTCCTGGCGTTCGCCTTCGCCCTGCCCTCCGGGGCCTTCGCGGCGGAAGGCGATCCCCCCGCCACGGCCCGCCTCGCCGTGGCCGTGGCGGAGGCGATCCGCGCCGCGCCCGCCGAGGCGCCCGTCGCGGTGTCCCTGTCCGGAAGCTCCGCCGAGCTGCGCCGCGCCTTCGGGACGCTGCTGGCCTCGCGGCTCGCGGCCCAGCAGTTGGGGCCCGTGGTGCTGGAGGTCCCCCCCGAGCGCGCGGAGGCCACCGCCCGCGAACAGGGGGCCCGCTCGCTGGTGCGGCTCACGCTGGACGTGGAGGGCGGCGAGCTGGTGGCACGGGGCGACGTGCTGGGCACGTGGGTGAACTTCTGGTCCGGCCGCACGCCCACGCGTCCGCCGAAGCCCGCCGCCGCCGTGGCCGAGGGCGTGGAGGCGGATGCCGCGGTGCTGGCCCTGGCCTCGGTGGGGGCGCCCGCCAACGGGACGCCGGGCCCCGGGCCGCAGCAGAAGCGGCCGGTGCGCCTGCTGGGCGCGGTGTTCGCCCGGGTGGAGACGCCGCTGGCCGCGCTGGCCTCGGGCGACCTGGACGGAGATGGTCGCGACGAGGTGGCCGCGCTCACCGCGCGCGAGGTGTTCGTGTTCGCGGCGGATGGACGGCTGCTGGCGCGGCGGGAGCTGGAAGGCGCGCCCGCGACGGCGACGACGCGGGAGCCCTTCGGGGCGCTGGCGGTGCTCGCGGGACCTCCTCGACTGGCCGCTTGGAGTACGCGCTACGCGAAGGGTGAGCTGCTGGTGCTGGACAAGGCGAAGGGGACGCTGCGCTCGGCGGGGACGCTGGATGCGGCGCCGCTGGGGGGGATGGAGCGCGGGACGTTCGTGCCCGGGCAGACGGTGTTCGCGCCGGAGGTCCGGCTGGCGGATGGGCGGGGCCTCACGGTGCCCGCGCCGTTCGGCGCCGCGAGCTTCGCGTCCCCACGCATGTTGTTCGTCCACGCGGACGGCACGGCATCGCTCTACGCGAGGCCCGCGTCCGCGCCTTCACGGCTGTCGGGCCTGGGAGTGGGCAGTGCGCTGGGAGACCTGGATGGGGATGGTGTCCCGGAGCTGATCACCACGTCGCCCCTGCTCCAGCCCACACCGGATGCGATGCGCGTGTTGTCGCTGACGCCCGATGCACCGATGGCGCATGAGCCGCTGTGGCAGGGGGGTCTTCCACCGGGCCGTGCGCTGTTCGTGGTGACGGCGGACCTGGATGGGGACAAGCGCCGGGAGGTCGTCGTGGGGTCGTGGAAGCCGGATGGCACGAGCGAGCTGTTCCTCCTGCGCCAGGGTGCACCGTGATGATCCGCTCCGCCCTCGCCGGTCTGGTCCTCCTCAGCTCCGCCCCGACGCTCGCGGCCAGCCGTCCGCGTTATGGAGGTGAGCTGCGCGCGGCCCATGCCGGTCCGCCCGAGATTGGAGAGCCCGCCCTCGCCGACACGCCGATGGAGGCCGCGCTCCTGGGACTGCTGACGCGGCCCGTGTGTCGCGTGGACGCCGACGGACGCATCCACCCGACGCTGGCGCGCGAGCTGTCGCGCCCGGTGCCCCAGGCCCTGCGTGTCGCGCTGCCCTCCCCTGTCAGTGCCACCGCCGTGGCCCGGGCCTGGACGCGGCTGTCGTCGCCCGACGCGCTGTCTCCGTACCGCGCGCTGCTGTACCCGCTGCGGGGCGAGGGTCGGCAGGTGACGTCCTCGGGGGCCACGCTGGAGCTGGCGCTGGCCTTTCCGTGGCCCGACCTGGAGCGTTCGCTCTGCCATCCAGCGCTCGCGCCCCCGCCGTCTCCGGCGTCGGGCCCCTTCAGCGCGGCGGGTAGGGGCGTGTTGGAGGCGCAGCCCGCGTGGCCGGAGGGCCGGCCGTACCTGGACCGTCTGGCGCTCACCGCCACGGATGAACGCGGCCTGACGCGGCTGTGGTCCGCGCGACAGGTGCAGGTGGAGCTGGGCACGCCCCCGGACAACGACACCCTCACGGGCGCGGCGCTGTACGCGACATACCTGGCATATTCGCCCCGGAAGGTGCCCACGGATTTCCGACAGGCCTTCGAGAGCGCCATCGATCGCGATGACCTCACGCGGCTGTTCGTGAAGGGGCCGGCGGTGCCGATGCCGAACCTGTTGCCCCCCGCGCTGTTGCCTCAAGGGTCCAAGGCAAGGCCCGCTGCGCCGCCCACGGGCACGACGCGCAAGGTGACGCTCGCCTACGACGCCGCGCTGGCGGATCAGCGAGCCGTAGCCGAGCGCATCCAGGTGAAGCTGCACGAGCAGGGCTACACCGTCGCGCTGGAGCCGCAGTCACGCGCCGCACTGCGCGGACGGCAGGCCCGGGGCGACTTCGAATTGATGCTGAGCGCCCTGCTACTGCCGCCCATCCCCGGGCCCGCGCTGGCGGTGGTGCTGGAAGCAGGCGGACGGCGCGATCTGCTCGGCGTGGAGCTTCCGCCCATCGGGGCGCTCGCGGATGCGGGAGCCCGGGATGCGAGAGGTCGCGAGCGGGCGTTGGCCCTGGCGCCCTCGGTGCCACTCATCCCGCTGTATGCGCAGGGGCTGGGACTCCGCGCGGCACCGGAGGTGTCAGGCCTGATGCTGGATGCGCAGGGCCTGCCCGTGCTGGAGGGCGCGTGGCTGTCGCCCGTCGAGGCGTCGGGTGGTGGGGGCCGCCAGTGAGCCGCGCCGGGGTGAAGGGGCGCGCCGCAAGAGTTCGCCAGAATGTTCGCGGACGAAGCCTGACCGTGAGCCACGCCAACGGGCAGGAAGCCATCGCATGCGCCTGAGAACCCGGCTCGCGCTCGCGTTCGCCCTGCTCGCGCTGGTGCCGCTGGCGGTGGTGGTGCCCCTGACGCTGACGCGCCTGCGCGACACGCTGTCGCGCGAACTGGATGCGCGCATGACGGCCGCCACCGCCTCCGCGCAGGAGTCCCTGGAACGCTCCGCTTCCAACGCGCGCCGCGCCGTGGAGGAGCTGGTGGAGAGTCCCGCCATGGAGGACCTGGTGCGCGAGGCGCGCGACCGCCCCCTGCGCGCCATCCAGGCCGGCACCGCCGAAGGGCTCATGAAGAGCCGGGGTCTCACGGTGCTCACGCTGTTCGACCGCAACGGCACGGTGCTGTCCTCCGGACACCTGCCCGCCCGGCGCGGCGACCCGGACGCCGTGCTCTTCGCGGTGACGAAGGAGAAGTCCCCCCGCCCCGTGCCGGTGCGCGTGGACGTGCGAGGCAACGCGGGCCTGCGACAGGTGCCCGCGCTCGTCACCGCGCGACCCGTGGACTACGGCGACGTGCGGCTCTGGGCTGTGGGCGGCGTGGTGCTGGACGACGGCCTCGCGCAGCACCTGGCGCGCCTCACCCAGACGGACGTGACGCTGCTGTCCGGCGAGACGACGGTGGCGCACGCGGGCAGCGCGGCCCCTCCCACCGTGGCGCGCGTGCTGCCCCTGGGCGACGCGGCCTCCGTGCGCCTGACCTTCAGCCGCGCCGCCGCGCGTGAGGCGGAAGAAGGCGTCATGCGCGCATTCCTCCTGCTCGCGGGCCTGGGCCTCGCCTTCGCGGCGCTGCTGGGCCTGTGGGTGTCCCGGTGGATGACGCGGCCGGTGGAGGCCCTCACCTCCGGTGCCCGCCGCGTGGCCGAAGGCGCGCTGGACGTCCAGGTGGCGGCCCGGGCCTCCGGCGAGGTGGGCGAACTGGTCCGGACGTTCAACCACATGACGTCCGAGCTGAAGGCCACCACCGAGCGGCTGATGGCCACCGAGCGCATCGCCGCGTGGCAGGAAGTCGCGCGACGGCTGGCGCACGAAATCAAGAATCCCCTCACCCCCATCCGCATGTCGCTGGAGACGCTGCTGGCCGCGCACGAAGCGCGCCACCCCAGCTTCCCCAACCTCTTCAAGGAGAGCGCGGGCGTCATCCTGGAGGAGGTGGAGCGACTGCGGCGCATCGTGGACGAGTTCAGCCGCTTCGCGCGCCTGCCCAAGCCCCAGCTCGCTCCGGTGGACCTGGGAGAGCTGGCCCAGGGCGTGCTCTCGCTCTACGCCGCGCCTCCCGAGGGCATCCAACTTCAGCCCGCGCTCCAGACGGGCGTGGTGGCCCGCGCGGACCGGGATCAGCTCACCCAGGTGCTCGTCAACCTGGTGAAGAACGCCGAGGAGGCGATGACGGGCAAGGGAGGCGCGCTGCGCGTGCGCGTGAAGGGCACCGACGCGGACGCCGTCATCGAAGTGGAGGACGACGGTCCCGGCATCCCCGCCGAACACCGCGCCCGCATCTTCGAGCCCTACTTCACCACCAAGGACGGCGGCACCGGCCTGGGGCTGGCCATCGCCGCGCGCATCCTCCAGGAGCACGGAGGCCGGCTGGAGGTGGGCGGAGAGCCGGGCCAGGGCGCCCGCTTCAGCGTCGTGCTCCCCCGCGCGAGCTGAGGCTCGGAGCGCTCCTCGGGAACCCGCCGCACCGCCCGCGAACGAGAAGGCCCGGCACCTCGCGAGGAGGTCCCGGGCCTTCGGGCACGACACGCGTCCGCCGGACGTCAGTCCTTGACGGGCGTGGCCTTGAGGGCGGCCTTGCCTTCCTTCACGTAGACCTGGAAGCGCACCGTCTTGCACGCGTACTTCGTGACGAGCTGCTCCTTGTTCTTGCGCAGCTTCTGCACGAACTTGTCGTACGTCAGGCCGTCCGCCACCTCACCGCAGCGCTCGCGCGTGGTGACGAACTCGCGGAAGACGTCCTGGAAGTGCTGCTCCTCCGACAGGGCCGCCGCGGCCGCCGTGTTGCTCGCGCCCGGCAGCGGAATCGCCTGGGGGCCGCTGTTGCGCGGGGGCGGCATCGGGATGGCTTCGGACGTGGGGCGGGTGCTCGCCTGGAGCAGCTCGCGGGGAATCGCCGCCACGCGCGTCGTCTCCGGATTGGCGTCATCCGGCGACTGCGCCGCCGCCAGCGCGAACGGGTTGGCCGCCTGCTGGAGCGAATACGCCGCCGTGGGCTGATCCTCGAAGGCGAACGCTCCGCCGTGACGCGGGGCCGCCTGCGCGATGGGCTCGTTCGACGGGGCCGCATGCTCGAAGGGCATGGGCGTGCCGTGCGCGTACGCCGGAGGCGGCGTGAACGGCTCCGCCGCGGGCGGCGGGTAGGCCGCGGGCGGCGACGGGAACGGGAACGACTCCACCCCCGCGAACGGATCCGCCAGCGGCGCGGACGTCGCCACCGGAGGCGGCGCGCCGTACGGATTCGACAGCGGAATCGGCGCGGCGGCCGGAGGCGGCATCGCGAACGGATCCCCCAGCCCACCGGAAGCCTGGGCAGGCGGCGCTCCGAACGGATCCGCCGACGACGGGAACGGGAACGCGTCCGCGCTCCCGAACGGATCCGCCGCCGGGCTCACCGGCGGAGGGGCCGCCGAGGCGAACGGATTCGACACCGGCTCCGACGACATCGCCGAAGCGAACGGATTCGACACCGGCTCCGCGGACGCCGCCGACCCGAACGGATCCGGAAGCGGCGCGGGCACGGCGGCAGCAGGCGCCACGGCGACCGGCGCCGCGGACTGCGCGGCCATCGCCGCGGACCAGCCCAGCGTGTCCCCGTTGCCCGTGGCGACGGCATCGTCGGAAGACGCGCTGCGTCCCCCGCCCATCAGCGCCGTCCACACGAGGCTCAGCAGCAGCAACCCCGCCAGCGCCAGCAGCGCGGTGTGCTGATACGCGGCCAGCGGGGCCAGCGCCGCCGCGGTGCCCGCGAGGGCCACCACTTCGTACGGCGTGCCTTCCAGCGCCCGGCGGGCCCCCACGAACAACGGGGCCTGTCCGCCCATCGCATCGCCGTGGGTGAACGCCGGCAGTTGCACCGGGCCCAGCGCCTGGAGCGACCCGGTCTCCAGGACCGTGTCCTTCGCCCCCGCGGAGAGCCGGGGCAGCGCGCCATCCAGCCGCGCCTTCTCCGTCCCCACGCCCCCCACCACCTTGTCACCCTGCACGAGCCCCAGCGCGGCCACGCCCGACGCGTCCAGCGCGCCCTGCAGCGCGGTGTCCGCCACCAGCGGCGCGCCCACCACCAGCGTCAGCGCGGGAGCCTGGGTCGCATCGCCGCTCCACACGAGCGGCACGGACGCGAAGACGTGCGGCGCCCCGAAGGCGTCCACCACGGACGTGCCCGCCTTCGCGAGCGCCGGGACGTCCAGGAGGGCGGCATCGGAGGACGGCTCGGCCCCGGCGCGCGCATGGAAGCTCGCGTCCCCGGCCACCACCGCCACCACGGCGCCCTGCAGCTCCTTGGGCAGCACCGCTTCCGCGGCGGCGCGCAGGGCCCCGAAGCGCTCGGCCGTCAGCGGCGAAAGCGCACCGGCCTCCTCCGCGTCCTTCCCGGCGTTGCGGTCGCGCGGCGACTTCGCCACCGGCGCGGGACGCAGGGCGTGAACCGCGGCCGCCACGCCGGGACTGCCGGCCAGCTTCAGCGCCAGGGATTGGATCTCGGAGCGGCGCGCATCCACGCGCCGCGACACTTCGCCGGCACCCGAGGCGGCCTGGAGCGCGGCGCCTTCCACCGCGCGCGCGCCTTGAGGCGCCGACAGCGTCGGGAGGTGAGCCAGGCCCAGTCCGAGGACCAGGAGTGCGAACAGCAGGAACTTGAGGCGGACCATCGCCGTCCTTTAGCCCAAGGGTGAGGGGATCCGCTTATAGCGTCCACCTTCCGACCCCAGCAAGGAACTGGCCTGAAGGAACCCGGGGGCCGGATGCCTGGCTGGCATCCGGAATTCCCGGGCCCTTCGTCTACTGAACAGCGAGCACGCGGCAAAAGCGGGACGGCTACAGGTTGCTCGCCGCGTCCGCGTTGAGGTCGTACGGCAGGCCGTTCGTCGCGACGCTGCGGCGCCGCTCCACCGCGCGCTTGATGGTCTTCTCCAACCGGTCACGCGTTGCGTCGATGGCCTGGAACAGCGTCTCCGCCGTCTCCGTCACGTGCACCGCCTCCATTCCGGGCATGCGCACCGTCACCCGGCACTCCTTGTCCACGCCTCCCTTGTTGGGTCCGTTGATGTCCACGAGCGCGATGTCGATCTCCGACGCTTCGTCCTCGGCGAACCGCTCGATGTGAGCGACCAGGTGCTCATCCGTGTACGCCTTGAGGTTGTCCGACAGCTTCAGATGCACTCCACGCAACAACACCTTCATGGATTCACCTCCGGGAACAAACATGGGCAGTCCCCGGCCCTTCCGTGAGGGGCTTTCGCAAGCTTTCCCGCCTGGCCTCCCCCGAAGCAGCCAGCCGACCGTCGCCGCGTCCGGGACGGCCCGGGTGAATGAATAACCCTCAGCACCGGGTTGCTGTAGGCGCATGGATGGCGAGCGAATCAAGGTCTTGCTGGTCGAGGACGACGGTGACAGCCGTGAACTCCTGGCGGAGCTGCTGGAGGACGACTTCGACGTCACCACCGCCGCGGACGGCGTCGCGGGCCTCCGGGCCTTCGAGGAGACCCATCCCGACGTCGTGGTGACGGATGAGTCCCTGCCGGGCATGAACGGCACGGAGCTGGCGCAGCAGGTCAAGGAGCGCGAACCCAACGCCCGCGTCGTGCTCGTGTCCGGCTACGCGCAGGTGGACGGCGCCGGGTATTGCGACGTCGTGATGCGCAAGCCCATCGACGTGGAGGGGCTCAGCAAGATGGTCTGCAAGCTGGGGGAAGAGGCGAAGCACTGAGGAATTCGCACAGGGGGCCGCCTGCCATCCGCGCGAAGCGTTCCTAACATTCCAGCCATCGCCCAGGAGGGCCTCATGAGGTACTGCGCACGGTGTGGCTCGGAGTATCAGGACAGTGTCGTGAACTGCACGGATTGCCCCAACCACCCACCGCTCGTCTCGTCGGACGAGATGCGTGACCGGGGGCTGCCGCTTCCCCATGAGCTGGATGATCACCGGTTCGTGAAGGCGGGCATCGCGGAGGATCCCGTGACGGCCCAGGTCTTCGAGGACGTGCTGAACGAACAGCACATCCCGCTCATCGTCCGCCCCGGCCGCTCGGGCGTGGTGGACGAGCTGACCACCGGCAACCTGCTGCCCTGGTGGGAAATCCTGGTCCCGGACACGTTCCAGACGCGCGCCGCCGCCCTCCTGGAGGAAGTGAAGATCCAGGGGCTGGCCACGGCGGACGAAGCCGGACGCGCCGCCGAGGAAGAGGAGCGCGAGGGCGAGCTGGACCGCGCCCAGGCGGACGCCGCCCCTCCCGCCTTCTAGGAGGGGACGAGCGTCAAGGCGCGCCGACGTCCGCGCTGCCCGCCGAGGGCGCGGGCTGCGAGGCGAGCGTGGGGGGCGGACGCCGGGCCTCGAAGAGGCTCACGCCCGTCACCTTCCACTTGTCGTAGCGCGCGTTGCGGGCGAGGAACGTCTCCAGGTCCTCGTCCACCACGCGGTTGTAGCCGCCCCGGGAGGCGTGGCGCAGGTACGTGCGCTTCTTCTTCTGCACCACGAAGCCCAGGTGGGTGATGCGCGTGGCTTTCAGCGGCAGGTCCTCGCGCAGCACGACGAGGATGGTGCCGGACGCCACGTCGCGCGCGTGCGTGAGCACCTTGTCCAACGGAATCATGGTGAGCCCGAAGGTGCCCACGGGCTGGCGCTCCTTCGGCAACTGCAGCGCCAGGGACGACTTCGACTGCCAGGTGTTCGCGGTGAGCGTCTTGGTGACGGCGACGGCGTCGTCCTTCGCGTAGCGCCGCGTCACATCCACCAGCAGGCCCTTCTTGATGTTGTTGGGCAGCCACTGCGCTTCCATCAGGTGGTTGCGGTCCTCGTACGCGGGCGTGCTCGCGTAGCGGATCCGCTCCAGGAGCGCCGGAACTTCCGGCTCGCCGTGGGCCATGCCCAGCGCCAGCGTCTCCTCCACGAAGGTGAGGCAGTCCACCGCGTCCAGGCGGAAGGTGGGGTCGGGATCCACGCCCTGGCCCTCCCCCAGCGGGGAGAGCACATAGGGGGTGTTGAGGAAGCGCTCGCTCATGCCCAGGAGCCGTTCGGCGAGCGGCGTCTCCGCCTGATCCGCGATGAGGGCCACGCGCTGCTCCGGCGTCAGGGGCTTCCAGCCGTTCTCCCGCACGGGCGCGGGCAGCGGCAGGGCCCCTGGATTCGCGGGCGCGCTCAGGGATGCGGGCACCGCGCGCGCTGGCGGCACGGGCTTGCCCGGAGCCTGGGACGCGACCGGCGCCTGGGCCAGCAGCGCCAGCGCGCACATCCCTACGAAGCTCACGGCGCCACCCCGGCCTTGCGCAGGATGGCCTTGCGCCGGTCGTCCGCGAGCTGGAGCGTCTCCAGCTCCTTCTCATAGGTGAGCTTCTCCTCGCCCTTCGCGTTCCAGGACGCCAGCACCAGCCAGTCCAGCGCGGCAGCATCCCCGCCCTGGTGCAGCATCCGCGCGGAGGCGGCGGCAATGGCGCGGTCCGCGTCCTTCAGGAGCGGCGACAGCACGGGGCTGGCCTTCTTGGCCGGCACGCCCTCGAAGAGCGCCAGGCCCTGGCGGCGCACGAACTTGTCGGGGTTGCCCAGCAGCTTCTGCGCGAACGCGAAGCCCTCCGGAGCCCCCAGCCGGCACAGCCCCCGGGCCGCGGCGAAGCGCGTGCTCTCCGAGTCGCTGTCCAGGTACGCCTTGAGCCCTGGCTTCTGCTTCGTGTCACCGGACGTTCCCGCGGCCTCCAGCAGCGCGGCCCGCACCTCCACATCCTGCTCCGTCCTGGCGGCCGCCATCAGCGGCTTGCCCATCTTGGGGTTGCGCGACGCGCCCAGGGCCCGCGCGGCCTCCCGGCGCACGCCGCTGCTCTTGTCGTTCAGGAGCGGCAGCACGACGGCGGTGTTGCGACTGCCCAGCTTCGCCAGCCCCTGCGCCGCGTACATGCGCACGGTGCTGTCGCCATCCGAGGCGAGCTTCGCGAGCGTGGACTCGCCCTGGCGCGCGCCGAGCGACGCCAGGAGCGAGGCGAGGTTTCGGCGGGTGCGCTCCTCGAAGGTGTTGCGCAGGATGGGACCGAGCTGCTCGGCCGCGTAGGACTCCTCCCGCAGGTAGCGCAGGCGCGACGCGGCGGCCGGCACGGGGCCGCCCTGGGACACCTGGGCGAGCACGGCGTCCGCCTCCTTGCGGCTCTGGGCGCGTTTGGCCGCGGACGCGGAGCCGGCGGCGAGGCCGGCCAGGGGCAACAGGACCACGAGGAGGAGCAGCGACGCGGACGGGGAACGCACGGGGCCGGAACGATGGCAAGCGCGGCGCCTGCCGTCAAAGTCCCCCCCTCCGCCCGGCTCCCTGCTTCACGCCGACCGCCCGATTCTTGACCCTCCCGAGGGCGATTGATACGACCGACTCAAGTCGCTTCCCTCTAGGATGACCGAGGCCCACGTGATGACGAAGCAGTCGCTCCTGATGGCGGTTGCGGGCGTGCTGACCGCATGTGGCCCCGTGAAATCGACGTCCAACATCCTCGACGCGGAGGTGCAGATCCAGGCCGCGCGTACGGCCGGCGCCGAGAAGGAAGCCCCCTACGAGTGGACGGCCGCCAACCTCTACCTCCAGAAGGCCCGGGAGGAGGTCGGCTATTCGGACTACCAGGCCGGCGTGGACTTCGCGGTGAAGGCGTCCCGCTTCGCCAACGAGGCGCGCGAGAAGGCCATGTCCGCCGCCAACGCCGACTCCCAGGGTCGCCCCCAGAACCCGTGACGCCCGAGCGCTCCCCGATGAAGCGTCTGTCCCAGTCCGCGCTGCTCACCCTGCTGTTGGCCACCACCGCCTGCGTCAGCGGCAACAAGATCCGCGCTGACACCGAGGTCCTCACCGCCGACGTGGAGCGCGCCCGCAGGGGCGGCGCCCTGCGCTGCGCGCCCGCCGAACTGGCCGCCGCCGAGGCCAACCTCGACTTCGCCCGGGGCGAGCTGAGTCAGGGCAACAGCACCCGCGCGGCCCAGCACGTGCGCAGCGCCGACGGCGCCGTGAAGCGCGCCCTGGAGCTGTCCAAGAACTGCGCCCCGCGCCAGGTGCTGGTGCGCGACCGGCCGGAGGCCCCGCAGCCGCAGCAGCCGGACCAGCCGCAGCAGCCCCAGCAGCAGGTGGTGGTGAGCATCGAAGAGACGGATGGCGACGGCGACGGCGTCCTGGACAAGGACGACCCCTGCCCCGACCAGGCCGAGGACGTGGACGGCTTCCAGGACCAGGACGGCTGCCCGGACACGGACAACGACGCTGACGGCGTCCTGGACGCGCAGGACAAGTGCCCGCTCATCCCCGGCGTGGCGGAGAACAACGGCTGCCCGGCGGAGGCCCCCAAGGACAAGGACGGCGACGGCGTCCTGGACAACGTGGACAAGTGCCCGGACCAGCCGGAGGACAAGGACGGATTCCAGGACGACGACGGCTGCCCGGAGCTGGACAACGACCTGGACGGCATCGTGGACGGCACGGACAAGTGCCCCAACGAACCGGGCCCGCTGCAGAACCTGGGCTGCCCCATCGTCGACAAGGACGGCGACGGCATCAACGACGACAAGGACAAGTGCCCGGACGAGCCGGAGGACAAGGACGGCTACCAGGACGAGGACGGCTGCCCGGACCTGGACAACGACAGCGACGGCGTCCCGGACGCGCAGGACAAGTGCGCGCTGGAGTCCGGCCCGCCGGAGAATGGCGGCTGCCCGGATCCGGACAAGGACGGCGACGGCATCGTGGACCGGCTGGACGCGTGCCCCGAAGACCCGGGCGTGAAGGAGGAGCGTGGCTGCGCCAAGCAGTACAAGATGGTCATCGTCAAGAAGGACCGGATTGAGATCAAGAAGCAGATCCTCTTCGGGTCCGGCTCCGCGAAGATCATCGGCAAGCAGAGCACGACCATCCTGGACGACGTGGCCCAGGCGCTGAAGGACGCGTCGTGGATCCGCAAGGTGCGCATCGAGGGACACACCGACTCGCTGGGCAACGACACGTCCAACCTGAAGCTGTCGCAGAAGCGCGCCGACGCGGTGATGGCGCAGCTGCTCAAGCGGGGCATCGACCCGGGCCGTCTGGAGGCCGTGGGCTTCGGTGAGGCCCAGCCGGTGGCACCCAACACCACCAAGGCCGGCCGCGCGCTCAACCGCCGCACGGAGTTCAACGTCGTCCGGCAGTAGCGCCCCGCCCCACCCCGCTCCGCCACGACGGAGCGGGGACGCTCGAAGCACCCCGCGCCTCCCCGGGCCTCACGCCCTGGGAGGCGTGGTCGTTTCCGGAGCCCGGTGCCCCTGGGCCCCGTGATGGAGCGAACGTCCGCCGCCTTGAGCAGAGCGGAGAGCCAAGGCCCCCTGCCCCTTGAGCCGCCTGGACTTCAGCCGTCCTTGAGCAGCTCGTGCAGCACTTCGGTGGCGTAGGCGCCGCGCGGCAGCTCGAACGTGAGCACCGCGTCCTCGCCGTCCACCGTGAGGTCCGGCGCGCCCAGCCGCACGCGGTACGGGCGGCGCGTGCCTTCCGTCTCATCTCCGCCGCGCACGAAGTCGCTCGGCGTGACGCCCGCGTCGACGAGCAGCTTCGCCTCGACCTCCGCCACCTCGCCCTTGGAGGCGGTCATCTTCGGGCCGAACATCGGTCCCGCCGGGCTCACCTCGAACGCGGCGACGCGGGGGGTGTCCACCTCGGGCGCCTCGCACACGAAGAGGCCGCCCGTCTCCTCCTTGCGCAGCACGTCACCCAGGAGCGCCGTGGCGAGCGTCCCCGCCTCCAGCCGCTGCACCAGCGCCTGGTTGAAGAGGCGAGACTGGAAGGCGGACAGGTACAGCTTGCGCTGGAAGCGATCCGGCCGCTTCGGCAGGCGCTGCCCCAGCAGCAGCATCCGGCCCAGGTCCGCGTTGTCCCCGGCCCGACCAAAGCGCTGCTCCCCGAAGTAGTTGGGCACGCCCTGCGCGGACAGCCGGGAGAACGTCTCTCGCGCCGCGCCCACGTCCCGGATGCCGCGCAGCCGCAGCCGGAAGCGGTTTCCCTTCAGGTGCCCGGTGCGCAGCTTGTTGCCGTGCCGCTTCGACTCCAGGACGCTCACGCCGTCGAGTGAGAACTCCGGAAGGCGCGCCTCGGCGCTCGCGGGCACGGACAACCACTGCCGCGTCACCGCCTGACGGTCCTTCATCCCCGCCACGCCGATGTCGTCCTCGCGCACGCCCATCGCGGCGGCCAGCGCGCGCACCACCTCGCGCGTGTCCCGGCCGCGCTTCTCCACCCAGAGGTACAGGTGCGTGCCCTCGCCGGACGGCAGGTACGCGGGCAGCTCCTCCACCTCGAAGTCATCGGGCGTGAGCTTGAAGGCGCCCCCACATCCGGGCACGTCGGCTGTCAGCCGGGGAAAACCAAAGCCAGCGTCCGTCACGGAGCCTCGAGTGTGGCCAGGAGTTCCTTCACGCGCCGAGCCAGGTCCTCGTCCGCGCGCGACTCCAACAACTCTCCCGCCTGGAACAGCAGGAAGAACATCACGTCGCTCAGCGCCTGACGGAACGAGGCCAGCGGCTCGCTGCCCAACTGGGCGCGATGCTTGTCGAAGGACTCCATCAGCCGGCCTTCGGGAAGGCTGCCGTCCGCCGCGAACGCGAGCCCCTCCAGCACCGGCGACGACGACAGCGCCTGTCCGGAGAGCGCCGCGTTCGCCGCGGCGATGAACTCGTGGTCCATGCCCTGGCGCGACACCTCGTCGCGGATCTCCCGGAAGATGAAGTTGAAGACGCGCGCCACCGGGCGGGCATCCACCGGCGCCACCGTGCGCGCAACAGGACGTGCACGCTGCGCGGCCGCCTTCTCCGGCACCACGGCGGCGGGCGCGCCCACGGGCTTGTCCGACAGCCCGGCGAACCCGCCCTCCAACAGCCGGAAGACGACCTTGGTGACGTCGAACTCGGACAGCCGCGCCGCGTGCCCCAGCTCCAGCACCGTGCGCCGCCCGTCCAGCATCGCCAGCACCCGGTCCTCGTCCTCCTCCAGCTTGCCGTCGGACGGACGCTTGCGCGCCACGTACATGCGGCCGTGGGGGATGCGCTTGCGGAAGTGCGCCAGCTCGTCGATCTTCCGGATGCTGTCCATCAGCAGGCTCTGCGTGGACAGCTGGATGGAGTGCCCCGTCTTCTCGTCCAGGGGCTGGTCGATGAGGAAGAACGCCCCCTCGCGGCACAGCACGATGGCGTGGAAGATCTCACTGACCTGGTGGGTGACGCACTTGAACAGGTCGTGCGCCTGCAGCACGCCCTTCTCCACCAGCGCCCGGCCAATCTTCGACGGCGACTGCTCGCGCAGCACCGCCTCCACCTGGGCCCGGTCCACGTAGCCCAGCCGCACCAGCACCTCGCCCAGCCGGTCCGCGGGCTCCTCGGACGTGGCGCCGCGCACCTCGCCCTCGCGGATCATCAGCGAGCGCTCGCCGCCCGGGGTGTGCACCCGGACGACGCCGCTCCAGCGCGACTGGCTCAGGAACGCGATGAGGTCCGACAGCGGGAAGCCCCCCGCGTCACCCGACAGCACCACGCGGGGCGTGGGGATGGAGCCCCCTTCCGGAGGCATGCGCGAGAAGACGAGCAGGTCGGGCGCCGTGGGCATCAGCGCGTACGTGCCCGAGCGTCCCGCGAGCGCGGGGATGCCGGTGCGGTCCTCGGGGACCAGCTGCGCGGCGCCATCGATGCGGAAGCGTTGGCTCATCCCGGTGTCAGTCGGCGGCCCACGCGTTGTTGTTCGCGCGCCACTCCACTTCGTCCTCCATGCTGTGCTCGAGCAGCCCTTCCTGGAAGCCCAGGTCGTACGCCCGTCCGTTGAAGAACACGGAGGGGGTGGCGTTGATGGCCGCCATGCGCCCCTGCGCGAGGAAGCCGTCGATCTCGTCCTTGTACTGCTCCGTCTTCAGCACGGCGGCCAGCTGGTCCCCGTCCAGGCCCACCGACTTCGCCAGCGCGGGCAGCGCCTCCTTCTTGAGGTTCTCCTGCTGGCCGAAGAGCGCGTCGTGCATCTGCCAGAACTTGCCCTGGTCGCGCGCCCACAGCACCGCCTGCGCGGCGGGGATGGCGTTGGCGTGGATGGAGAGCGGGAACGGCAGGTAGCAGAAGCGCACCTCCGTGGGGTGCTTCTTCGCGAAGCCCTCCAGGATGGGGCGGGCCTTGCCGCAGAAGGGGCACTCGAAGTCGGAGAACTCCGCCACCGTCACGGGCGCGTTGGCGTCGCCCTGGCACATGCGCGGATCCACCTTGATGGGCGCGCGCGCCTCGCGGAAGGAGCCGTAGTACTTGGAGAGCGTGACGATGACCTCGCTCGCGGGGCCGCCTTCGGACACCAGGCGCGCGGACAGCCGGGCCATCCGCTTGGCGTGCTTGCAGCCCGTGTGCTGCTTGAGGCACGCGCCCAGCGCATGGGGGCAGCCGCAGTAGCAGAACTCGTCGCTGAACACCGTGGCCAGCTCGCGCTTCGCGGCCGGGGGCAGCGCGGAGAAGTCCATGCCCGGGATGCCGGTGAGCGCCTGGGCGGGATCCTGGGA